>CALAKE010000677.1 GCA_937922775.1 uncultured bacterium
CGTGATGGAGTCGTCGATCCGGGCCGGTAAGGCGGGGCGGGGCGGCACGATGATCCGCACTCAGCAGGTTAGCGAGACACCATCTCCAGGCTCATGCAACGTGGCGAACGCCGCGCCCTACTCCAACATTAGAATGAGCCGGTACATGATGCCGTCAGAGCGACCGCGGATTCCGAAGCGGTCGAGAGTGACGTGGCGATAGTTGAAATTCGCCGTAGCGGTCGGCGTCGGGTACCAGTTGAGACCCACGGAGATGATGCCCATCTCGCCGCCATCCAGTCCTCCGTCGCTGAGGTCGACGCCCGAGTATCGAGCGGTCACCTCCCATGCGCCGGGCCCTCCGTGGTTGACCGCTCTCGAGACCGGCACGGGCCCGAAGGTGCCGTTACGCCGGATATAGTCGCGCATCTCGCGGGTCAGGATCCACGAACCGGTGAGGTGGTAACCGCTGAAGACGGGGTTGTTCAGATCTGGCGCTTCGACGTCGTTGCGCACGAATTCCGCCGCCAGCCAGTACGGCCCCAGACGCCACGACACCTCCATGTCGTACGTGAACGTCCTCTCCGCCTCGAAGGGGCCCGTGTCAACAAACACCGGTGACTTCCCGAACTCTCCCAGGGCACGGTATCGAAGCGCCTCCTTGGCATCGTTGTAGCGGGCTGCCAGGCCCAGGTGTAGCAAGTGGCTCTCGTCGTCGCTGACATAGGCCAGCCCGGTCATCCGTCCGCTGACCTGGTTCGAGCTCTCACTGAATCTCTGCGATGTGTCGAACCAATCGTTATAGATGCCCCCAGCCCAGGCCATTCGGCTTCCGAAACCGGTGCCGCTGACGGTTACGCCAACGTTTCGAACCTGAAACATCGCATCCAACATCGCAGCGCGCTCGGTCAACTGCATTTGGGTGCCTTGCAGGAGCCGCTCCATCGAGATCGGCTCCTTCTGCTTGCCCACGCTCACGGTGAGCCCTCGCGGCAGCGGAATGTCCAACCGGTAGTCGAGCAGGGAAAAGTCATCGGAAATCTCGGCGTCGTAGCCCAGGTCGAAGGCATGCGTCGACACGACGAACTGGTAAAACCACGGGCGTTCAAAGTTCAGGGTCCCGGCGGCCCCGAAGCGGAGAGCACGAATTTCACCGCCGTTATACTGCCGCAGACCACCCACTTGCTGCTCGCTGTTCTCGTCTTGCGCCAGCCATCGCACTCGATCCAGGGCTATGGCGGCGAAGAAGATGCCGGAGATGTACCGGGTCTCCCAGCGATTCCACTTCGTCGTGTCCAGGTATGAAATCGGTAGGGCCATCGGCGGGGGCGTGTAGGCAATCCACCGCGATTGCCCCCCCTCTGCCTGCATGGGCTCTGGTTCGGCCAGCGGCTGGAGCGTGTTCCTTACGATTGCCCCCTGGCGGATCGCGAAGATCACGTGCGTTCTGGTGTCGAGGAGAACCTCGATGTCATCGCGCGGGTCCTCGTCGAGGATGAGGAAGTTGGCAGGTTGCCCGATTTCCAGAGCTCCCAAGACGACACCGTTCGCGGCGTCAAACCCGACCTGCCCCCCCTCCAGCTCGATCTCGTCCATGGTGACGATCTTGAGCTTTGCCTTCTCTATGAGGATATTGACGGATCTATCCTCGGCTTGCCCCTCACGATCGATCAGACGCACGTTCCGGATCAGGATCGTCTCGGGATCGTTTTCTTGTGCGACCACAGCAGCAGGGATCAGGGCGATGGCGAGCATCAACAGTCCCGGCCTCACCAATCGTCCTGCCCAACTTGTCGTCATGGAGTCACCCCCTCTGGGCATCGCCACAACAGAGTGACAGCTTTGACACCAATCCCTCCCCCGCTGGGGCCGTTCCGCATGCGACCTCGGCGCGCGACTATCTCATCGACGCGATGTAGTCCTTCGTGGCCTGGGTCACCTCGTCGATCGTCGCGAACAACTCCCTGACTTTCTCCCGGGTCGCTTCCTGACTCGCCTTCAGCCTATCGATGGCGGTGTCGCTCACATCGAGCGCGAGATAGGCGGTCTGGCTCTCGAGGTCGGTCAGGAATGAGTCGTACAGATTGCTTGCCCGCAGGCCCGACTCGATGATCTCGTCATAGCGATCACGGTTCTCGGTCATCGTGGTGGAGCTGAGCGCTCGTAGCTCGTCGTCCGGGATGCTCTCGAGGCCTTCGGACCACTCGGAAAAGAACTTGTCGGCCTCCTTCTGCATATCCTCACTGCGCTTCCTGACGTCCTCGACACGGTCCTCAGTCTTACCGATTTCCTTGTTGAGCTCGCTGAACGCTTTCTGCCTGTCCTTGACCTTCCTCTTGCTGAAGATCGAGTCGTACTTCTTCATGGTCTTGTTGACCTGGTCCTTGGCCTCGTCGAGATCCTCCAGCATGTCCTCGGCGCGGTCGAGGAGCTTCTTGCTGATCTTCTGGGTCTTTCCCTGGCCGATGGCTGTCGCGGGCGGCAGGAGGAGTCCGATCACTACGATCACGGAAATCGCCGCTATTGGCAAAGTAGATAGATTACGCATCAGAAGACCTCCTTCGATCTCAAGGGCTCTCGGTTGGGAGGCTCATGAAACATGGCAACTCGCAGCACGTGTCGGCACCTCCCCGTGTTGTCAGGGCAAACCTTTCCTCTGCTCGTCTGAGGTCATCCGGTCTCGGGTCTCGTCCGGCTCCGGGAGCCGGCTACTCTCTCACCAAGTACAGATCCCGTATCGCCTGCTGCTGTTCAGCGTCGATGCCCAGCGCCTCGGAAAAGTAGTTCTCGATGGTTCCGTAGTTCGTGCGCATTTCGTCGAACGCGGCCTCCAGATACTCCTCCCTCACGCCCAACGCGCCCAGAGGAATCCTCTCCTGGCCGCCGGCGGCGACGAAGGCATCAATGACATGTTGGTACATCGGAATGATGTTGTCATTGCTGCGCAGGTAGTCCTCCATGACCGTTTCTTCGGGCACTCCGAGCAGGGTCAGGAGGGCAGCGGCGGCCCAGCCGGTCCGGTCCTTGCCGGTCGTGCAGTGGAACAGCGCGGGGAGCTGCGCCTCGTCGCCCAGGGCGAGAAACATGTTTCTGTACTCCGCCTGCGCGCTGGGCAGCATGATGAACTCGCGGTAGGACTCCTGGAACACCGCCTCCACCTTGCCGTCTCCGAGTGCTTCGTTCGCTGCGGCCGGATCCTGCATGAGGTGCTCGAGCTGTGCCGGGCCGGCCTGCGGAGAGTCGGCCAGGATGTCGAGCCAAACGTACTCGACGCCGGGCGGCAGCTCGTCGGGGCGAGCTTCAGCCTCAGCGGCGGTGCGCAGGTCGAAGTCGGTCTTGAGATTGAGAGCGGCCAGCTTCTCCATGTCCTCGGGAGGAATCTCGGCAAGCTGGTTGGAGCGATAGACGAGCCCCCAGGCGACGGTCGCACCATCGCTGGTTTGGTAGCCGCCCAGGTCTCTCAGGTTGGGCACTGAGGCGACTCCGAGGCTTTCACCGGGCGACGGGACCTCTGCCACCGGCTCAGGGGTCGCCTCCGGCTCGCTGGTGGTTTCCGTCTCGCTCGGAGCACATGCGAGAACTGTGGGGATCGCCAGCGCAACCAGTAGGACTAGAATTCTGCAGATGCAAGATTCGAAAGCCGAAGATCTCATCTCCTGCCTCCTTTCGAAATGCAGCTCCGGGCCGCTCGCTGAGCGAATCCTTCGCTGCTCTTCTTTCAGTGTTTTCTCGAGGCGCCCGAGTAACGGGCGTTCAGTGGCCTCCCTCGCCTTCAGGACCCAGCTGAGGGGCTCGATCGTAGGAGCCGAACATCTCGGGGTCCAATCCCTTGCGGTCGAACAGGCCCTTGAGGGCGACGCCGGCGATTTCCGGACCGTCGTTGGTCATGGTCACCAGCGTCAGCATGTCCACGTTGCCCGGGCCGTCATGGACGAACGCGGCGCCGGCCGATGCCACGGTGATGTACTCCTGCCCGTTGAGGAGGTCGTAATCGTAGTAGTGGGTGTGGCCGGCGAAGAAAGTGTAGTCGCGGCCCTGAATCGCTTCGTCGATCTCTGTGAAGGCGTCCGAAGGGTTGTCCCAGACCGGTTCGTGAAGGAACACGAAAGTCCAGCGGACGTCCTCGTTGTCCGCCAAAACCTGCTTGAACCAGTCAATCTGCTCTCTCGGGAAATCGACCCTCGCCGCGTGCCCGAAGGCCTCCTGTGCCTCAGGCGTTTGCATCCACTCGATGATGAAGGCCATGGCCGCCTCTTGGCTCTCCTTCTTCAGGCGGTTGTAGGTGGCGATGTCCTCCTCCATGTTTTCAGGCATCGGACGCTCGGCATCCTCAGTGTCCAAGACGACGAATAGCACATCCTTATAACGGAAGTAGTAGTACTGAGGGCCGCGACGATCGGTCCACGCCTGTCTCGTCAGAGGCAAGTTGATATCGTGGTTGCCCCGCACGTGGAAGAAGGGCGGTTGGAGCTCGGCGATGATCTCTTCGAACTCCTCCCACTGCTCGTCCATCTCTTCCTGTACCGTCGTGTACCCCTCTACGAAGTCACCGACGCTCATCACGAACGCGGGCTGAAGCCAGTTGAGCTGCTGCATCGCGTGCTCGTAAACCCCCAGGGGGCTGGCGCCGCCACCACGGTCCCCGAGGACGGCGAACTGAAACTCGTCGGGATCGTCCTTGAAGTTCTCGTGCGTCCAGGGCTTGGCCCCGGGGAATTGCGCCTCGTCGTAGCTGAAGTCGTCAGCGGCGGCCTCAGAGGTAGTGCCCTGAGGGGCGCCCTGGGGCGCCGTTCCACAGCCGGCGAGGAGGAAGATGGCCGCCACCAGCAGGGCGGCATACCTCATGGGCGAACCTTTCTCGTACATCGCCGTCTTCTTTCTTCTCGTTGCATGAATGATCGGCACATTCGCGCAGTCGAGATACTTAGCGGGTATCGTCGGAATCCGGTGCTCGCGTGCTGTCGCGCGCCGGACCGCACGGGACTGGTGGGCGGTTTCGCGCCGACCTCCTTTTGCTCAAAGTTGCACCACCCCGGCTATGGAAACACACAATTGCCGGCGTCTCCAGGAAGCCCGGCCTTATTCGGATACCAGTATCGAGTTTTCGTGGCGCTCGAAACAAATCCGTCGTAAGATCCCAGGATCTCAGTTCGGGCGCAGCGGATTCGGGCGCACTGTTTCAGGGCGGCGGGGGTAGGCGCCCGGGAGGGTAGCGCAATGCAAACCTGTGGAGGCGGCAGTACCGTACCTTGGAGATTGGGCGTGAGATCCGCCCTGGCCTCCACGCTGCTGCTCATCGGGCTGGCGTATGCAATCTGCCCGGGGTTGGCGTTCGCGCAGGAGGACCCGAAGCCGAAAACTCGCGCCGAGGAGATCGAGTTGAAGCGGCGCGAGAAGCGCGCTCGAATGTGGCCGGAGCGTACGTCCCCCATTGCCGAGATCGCCAATGGTGTTCTCGCGCGCGGCCTTCTCGATGGTGTGAGCTCGGGACTGGGAGGCGGGAACGGTGTGCAGATCACCCTTGGCGGCATGCGCTCTGGGCAGGGCGCGGCTTTCGGAGTCGGCTACCGGCGTAGCGACCTGTTCCGTGATCGATTGGGTTTTCGCTCGACTGTGCGCGGCAGCTTCGAGGCGGCGTGGATGGCCGATACC
>CALAKE010000678.1 GCA_937922775.1 uncultured bacterium
CTACCATCGTATCGGCCCCGAGAGCCATCGACACATTGACCCCGGGCTGATCACCCGGCGGCGTTGCAGGTGCTGGTCGCTGGTCACGGCGCGCGGCTGGTGTTACAAATCCCTTAGTCGTACACCGACCCGCAGCCACCCACCTCTCGGAGGCCCTCATGCTCGACGCTCGCATCACCCATGCAGCAGCGCGACTCGCAGGAATCTTGCTCATCTCCGTCCTTCTCGTGGCCCCCGGCTTCAGCGCCGCCACTCCACAGGAGGAGTCCGACTCGAGCCTCCTCGAGCAGCTCACCTATCGCTACATCGGCCCGGTCGGGAACCGCGTCAGTGCAGTCGTCGGCGTGCCCGGCGACGCCAACATCTACTACTTCGGGGCTGCCTCCGGAGGCGTCTTCCGATCTCTCGATGGCGGCGTTTCGTGGGAGCCGGTGATGGACGATCAGCCGGTGTCGGCGATCGGTTCCATGGCGATCGACCCGGCGAACCCCAACGTCGTTTGGGCCGGGACGGGCGAGACCTTTATTCGCAGCAACATCCTCACCGGCAACGGCATCTACAAAACGCTGGATGGCGGCGACACCTGGCAGAACATGGGCCTCGAGCTCACCGGTCGCATTGGCCGCATCGTCGTCGACCCGCTCGATACCGACACCGTGTTCGCCGCCGCCATGGGGCACAGCTACGGGCCGCAGCAGGAGCGCGGCGTATACCGAACCGAAGACGGCGGTGAGACCTGGGAGCGGGTGCTGTTCGTCGACGAGCACACGGGTTGTGCCGACATCGTCATGGACCCGAACAACCCCAATATCCTCTACGCGGGGATGTGGCCGCTGTTCATCCGCACCTGGGGACGTGTCAGCGGCGGCGACAGCGGCGGCCTCTGGCGCAGCCTCGATGGTGGCGACACATGGGAAGAGCTCACCGACGGGCGCAACAACGGCCTACCCCACAAGCCGATCGGCAAGATCGGCCTCGGCATGACGCCCGACAATTCCGAGCGCATCTACGCGCTGATCGAGACCGCCTCCAACGACGTCATGGGCGAGATCGACGAACACCAGGGTGTGCTCTGGCGCTCCGATGACGGCGGCGAATCGTGGAGCATGGTCAACGGCAATCACATCCTGGCGCAGCGCCCCCTCTACTACACGCGGCTGGCGGTGGCGCCAGATAACCAGCATGAAGTGCACTTCATGTCGACGCGCCATTCGATTTCGCTCGATGGCGGCGTGACCTTCAAGCCCGGCAACGGCGGCGGCGACAACCACGACATGTGGATCGATCCGCTCCTGCCCGATCGCATGATCATCGGCCACGACGGCGGCGTCAGTATTTCGACGACCCGGGGCATGAGCTGGGCGCGGCCACGGTTGCCGATCGCGCAGATGTACCACGTTTACGTCGACAACAAGGTTCCCTACTACGTCATGGGTAACCGCCAGGACGGCCCTTCGATTCGCGGACCCAGCAATAGCCTCACGCGCGGCTCAATTCCCATCGGTGAGTGGCGCACGGTGGGAGGATGTGAATCGGGCTTCGCCATTCCTGCCGGCGATGGCGACATCATCTGGTCGGGCTGCTACGAGGGCATCCTGGATGTCCACGATCTGCGCACCGGGCACAGCCGGAATGTCAGCCCATGGCCCGACAATCCGGAGGGTTGGCCGGCTGGCGAGCTGCGTTATCGCTTCCAGTGGACGTTCCCGATTCACGTCTCGCCGCACGATCCAGACACGGTTTACGTTGGCAGCCAGGTCGTCCACCGGACAACCGACCAGGGCGTGACATGGGAGCCGATCAGCCCCGACCTCTCGAGCAACGACAAGGGCAAACAGCAGAAAACCGGTGGCCTGACCTACGAGGACACCAGCCCGACCTACGCGGCGGTGCTGTTCGCTATCGCCGAATCTCCGGTGGAGCGCGGCACCATCTATGCCGGCACCAACGACGGTTTTGTGCACATCACCCGGGATGCTGGCGCCAACTGGACCGACCTGTCGGCGAACCTGCCACAGATGCCGCAATGGAGCACGATCAGCAATATCGAACCGTCGCGCCATGCCGCCGGTACCGCGTACATCGCCGTCGACACTCACCAAATCGGCGATTTTGACCCCTACCTCTACAGAACCGCCGATTTCGGCCAGACCTGGACACGCATCGATGCCACGATTCCGCGCTCGGTGCTGAGCTACACGCACGTCATCCGTGAGGATCCGGTGCGGCCGGGGCTCCTTTACACCGGCACCGCCAATGCGGTTTACGTCTCCTTCGACAACGGCGACAACTGGCAGACGCTGCAGAACAACCTGCCGCCTGCGCCGGTCCACTGGCTGACAATCCAGGACCATTTTAACGACCTGGTGATTGGCACCTACGGCCGCGGCTTCTGGATCATGGACGACATCACACCGCTGCAGCAGCTCACCGATGACGTGGCCGAGGCAGACGCTCATCTCTTTGAGCCGCGTGCCGCATATCGCTTCCACTCGGTGGGCACGCCCAACGCCGGCCAGGATCCAGCGGCGGGGCAGAACCCCCAGTACGGAGCCTCGATCAACTACTGGATCAACCCTGCTCTGGTACCCGCGAGAGAGGCCGGAGAGGCGGCTACCTCCGAAGCGGGACCGGACCCGGCACTCTACCTGCCCGGCACCCCGGAGTACGACCAACGTCTGGCTCAGGGCGAGGAGGAAGACGAGGCGACACCGAAGGGACCGAGCGTGAGCATCGAGATACTCGATGCCAGTGGTGAGACCGTTCGTACCTTACGCGGCGCGCGCGCCAACCCCGGCGTCAACAGGGTCTATTGGAATTTGCGCTACGACCCATCGCGGCGAGCGACTCTTCGCACCAAGCCGCTGCAGCACTCGCACTTCATCATGAACGAGGATGGCACTCGTCCGACGGGCGACGGTGGACCTGTAACTCCGATGGCGCCGCCAGGTCAGTACACCATCAAGCTCACCGTGGGAGACCTGGAGTTCACCCAGCCCCTGGAGGTACGCAAGGATCCCAACTCATCGGGGACGCTCAACGAGATCGAGCAGCAGTTCGCCATGCAGCTAGAGCTGCGAGACGACCAGAACCAGGTAGTGGATCTCATCAATGAGGCGGAATCCGTACGTGTTCAGCTCGCCGATCTGCGTGAGCTGGTGTCGGATCGCGATGACGCTGACGAGATCAACGCGATGATCGATACGGTCGACGAGAAGATCATCGCCGTCGAGATGATGTTCACCGACCTGCGGCTGAATGGCGGCCAAGACACCATCCGCCTACCGCGACGGCTCTACGCCAAGATCTCCAGTCTGTCCGGCTATATCAGTGGCCACGATTTCGCTCCCGCCGAGGCCCATCGGACGGTGCATGAGATGTACCGAGAGAATCTCGGCACCTACCAGTCCCAGATGTCAGAGATCCGCGATGTCGACATCGATGCCCTGAACCGCCTGTTGAGAGAGAGGGGCATAGGGCCGATCATCACGGTAGAAGAGGAAGGCTGAGGCCTGGCCCAGAGCTGAGGTTTGGCCCGGAGCCGAGGTCGGGACGTCGAGGTTCGGCAGGCATGCCAGGGCAGCTCGGGCGAGCTAGAGAGTACAGGAGGGGCGGCAGGTTGCCGCCCCTCCTTGCCAAACCAGATGGTCCCGATGGGAATTCAAACCGACGATGAGCTAGGTGACCGAGCTGCTCCCCGAGAGCCCATCACCTCCGTCGTCGTCGCCGGCATCCATGAGCTCCTTCTGGCCCTGGCCAAATGAGGTCAACCCCCCGAGTGCGCCGAGACCCATGGTCTCCACCGCGGTCGACGGCACGATGATCATGGAACCCTTCTTGCGCAGCCCCTCGTAGACCATGTTCATTGCACGCAGATGCAGCGCCACAGGGTTCTTCCGGTAGTGTTCTGAGGCCCGTGCGAACTTCTCGGCAATCTCGGTTTCGGCGGTACCGAGAATGATGCGGCTCTGGCGCTCACGTTCCGCCTGGGCCTGGCGCGACATGGCGTCCTCGAGCGCCTTCGGAATGATGATGTCGCGGATCTCCACGGCCTGAGTGGTGACACCCCAGGCGTTGGTCTTCTCGTCCAGAACCGCCTGGATTTCCTGCCCGAGGCGGTCGCGTTCCGACAGCAGCTCCGCCAGATCGTGCTTGCCGATGGCATTACGCAGTGCCGTCTGGGCCGAAAGAACCACGGCACGCCGGTACTGTTCGACTTCGAGCACCGCCTTTTCCGCATCCCAGACCAACCAGAACGCGATGGCATCGACATTCACCGGCACGGTGTCGGCCGTGAGAGTCGTCTCGGCGTTGAAATCGCTAACGCGGATACGCTGGTCGACGAACTGCGCCACCTTATCGATGATCGGCACGACCACGAACAGCCCCGCCTGCCGTAACGTGCGGAACTTGCCGAAACGCAGCACTACAGCGCGCTCCCATTGAAAGGCAATCTGCACCGACGTGGCAACGATCGTGCCGAGCACAATGGTCACCAACAATACGGTGCTTTCCGGCCGCAACATCAGGTAGGTCGCAAGGGCGTCGGCGGTGACGAGCACGACCATTGCCTCCCATACCTGACAGACTCTCAAGGCCACGGCCAGAAACAGTGCCGAGCCCAGGCAAAGCGCGACCGCATGAACGCTGAAGGGATACAGGCTCAGGTGCACGAAGAGGCCGATGACGAAAAAGACTACCAGCAAGAGCGCGTTGAGCGGCGCGAAGCGGAAGTCGGCTCTGGCCGAGGCGGCGAAACGCTCGAGCGAGAACTCGACCAATGACGCAACGCCTCGGTTCGTGCTTGAAGTGGACCTCATGGTTTCTCCTCCTTGCGCTGGTGCAAGCCAGCCAATACCTCGTCGAGTGTGAGTCCATACGAGGAGGCGCGCGCCAGCAGGTCGGTCAGGATCTGATCGAGCATGCGCTGACGCTCGAGCTGGTCGATCTCGGGGCGGGTGTTGCTGACGAACGTGCCAGCCCCCTGTTGGGTATCGAGCACGCGCTCGATCTCCAGCTCCCGATAGGCGCGGACTACGGTGTTGGGATTGACGGAAAGGTCGACGGCAAGCCGGCGCACCGTGGGCAGCTGATCGCCGGGTTCCAGGTGGCCACGGGCGATGGCGTATTTCACCTGCTCGATGATCTGCCGGTAGAACGGAACGCCGCTTTTGAAATCGATCTGGAAATCCACGTTGTCACCTGAGCAATGTATCGTATCACTATTGTTATAGCACACTAGTACAATACTAGGCCGCGCGTGTCAATGGTTTTCTTGGAGTTTTCTTTGCGATCCCCCCCCGCACTCCCCGCGGTAGGGCTCCTGATGTGCTGCGCGCCATCTTCGCTCTCTCCTGCCGGTCTCTCGCCCTCGGGCGGTCTCGAGCGGTATGATCGGGGCCCCCGAATCCTCGGGGATTCCAGACCAACAACTCGATCAGCGGACGATTCCGACACACTGATCAGCACCTTCATCGAGGTGGCGCAATGGCCCGACACATCCTTACCTCCCGCAGAGCTTTGCTGCTCTGCTCTGTCTTACTTCTGGCGATCGTTCCCCTGGCCGGCACGTCGCTGCATGCCCAGGAGACAGAGACCCCCTCCATGCAGCGGACGCAGGTCTCGGATCGCGTCTGGATGCTCACTGGCCGCGGCGGCAACGTCGGCGTGGTGGTCACCGACGAGGGAGCCATCGTCATCGACGACCAGTTTGAGAACATGGCACCGCTGATCGTCGAGCAGGTCCGTGCGATCACCGACCAGCCACTCCGCTACGTCATTAATACGCATGTGCACGGCGACCACGTGGGCGGCAATGGCGTGCTGCAGGAGTACGCGGACGTGATCGCCCACCACAACACCTATGGTCGGATGTTGCAGGGCTGGGAGGGCGAGGGGACACCGCGCAAGGGCGACGGCCTGCCGCAAATGACCTTCGACAGCGAGATGAACTTCCACCTTGGCGGCGTCGAGATCGAGCTCTTCCACGTCGACCGTGGGCACACCGACACCGACGTCGCTGTGTGGATTGCCAGTGAAGGCGTCGTCCATATGGGCGACCTCTTTTTCAACGGCTTGGCCCCCTACGTCGACAAGGGGAACGGCGCGTACTTGCCAGGTTGGAGTGCCTTCATCGGAACTGTTCTGCAACGGGTCGGCCGCGACGCGCAGGTCATCCCCGGACACGGAGAGCTCAGTGACTGGGACGGCCTGCGCACCATGGGGCTGTACGTGCGCTCGGTGAGGGAAGTCGTGGCGGAGGCATTGAGGCTGGGCATGAGCAAGGACGATATCCTTGCCCTGCCGATCTCCAGCCTCGGCGACGAGTTTGAGGGCTGGGACGACCGTCGCTTTCCAATGTCGCTGGAGGCGGCATACTCGGAGCTCATCGGCCTGGGTCCGACGCTGCTCGTGGTCAACAAGAGTGACGACACGCTGGCGTTCATTGACGTCGAGACCAACGGCTTTCGCGGCCTCGTTCCCACCGGCCCCGGTCCGCATGAGGTGGCAGCCACTGCGGACGGCAAGCTCGGCTACGTGACCAACTACATGTCGGGGCGGCCGGCCGGCACGCGATCCTGGCTCACGGTCGTTGATCTCGAGGCCATGGCGCCGGTGCGCGACATCGAGTTGAAGAACCCTGCCAGCGGCGAGTACCTCAGCGCCCCACACGGCATCATGATCACGCCGGACGGCAGCGATCTATGGGTCACGGCGGAGGGCAGCGGCGCGGTCGCCCGCATCAGCCTCCCCGATGAGAAGGTGGCGGCGGTCTATGAAACCGGCCAAAGGGTCAGCCATCAAGTTGTGCCCCTCCCTGATGGGTCGAAGGCCTACGTGGCCAACATCGGCAGCGGCTCGGTTTCGGTGGTGGATGTGGCCACGGGCTCGGTGACGACCATCGAGTGCCAGCCCGGCACAGAGGGAATCGACGTATCCAACGATGGCAGCGAGGTGTGGGCCACCAACCGGGAGGCCGGCACGATCTCGATCATCGACACGAGCACTGACACGGTCATCGAAACGGTCACCTCGGGCGATTTCCCCATCCGCGTGAAGTTCACACCCGATGGACGGCACGCCCTCGTGAGCAACGCCCGCGACGGTGAGGTCGCCGTGTTCGACGCCGCGACGCGCCAAATCGTCCGCACCATCCCCACTGGCGCCATGCCGATCGGCCTGTTGATCTTGCCCGACGGCTCAAAGGCATACGCGGCCAACACCGCCTCAGACCGGGTGAGTGTCATCGACCTGGCGGAATGGAGCGTCAGCGGCACGATCTCTCCGGGCAGGGAGCCCGACGGCCTCAGCCTGGCGATTCGCCAGTAGATTCAGCAGGCAGATGCAGGCCGTCGTGGTCCTGCTGGAGCCTACTGGGACCCGCTAGACACGTCTGGGGTCTCCCGCATCCGCGGCAGACCCCAGTTGTGTTCCCATGGCAGGACTAGCTGAGAACTTCTCTCAGAATCCCGATCGCTGTGTCGACGTTGCCCTCGGTGAAGGTCAACGACGGGCGGAAGCGAACGGATTGTGGACCGCACGTGAGGGTCGCGAAACCAGCCTCCCAGCATTTGGTGCGCACGGCGTCGCGCTGCTCACCGTCAGGGAGGTCAAATGCCAGGAAGAGGCCACGACCGCGCACGTTGCTGACCTGCTCGAAGTCCGCGCCGAGCTCTTCGAGCTTTCCTTTGAAGTACGCCCCCACCTTGGCGGCGTTCTCCACCAGGTTGTCTTCCTCGATGATCTCCAACATGCGAGCGCTGCGCACCATGTCGACCAGGTTGCCGCCCCAGGTCGAGTTGATGCGCGACGAAAGGTGAAAGACGTTGTCTTCCACCTCGTCGACGCGTCGCGTGCACATGACACCGCACACCTGAGTCTTCTTGCCGAAGGCAACGAGGTCGGGGGTGACTCCCATTTGCTGGAAGGCCCACGTCGTACCGGTGGCGCCGAGGCCCGTCTGCACCTCGTCGAAGATCAGAAGAGCGTCGTACTGATCGGCGTATGCCCGCAGCTTCTGAATGAACTCGTCGCGGAAGTGCTTGTCGCCCCCCTCCCCCTGGATCGGCTCGATCAGGATGCCGGCGATGCCATGCGGGTCGGCCGCGAAGGCTGCCTCGATCTCCCGGCACGCCTTTTCCTCAGCGGCGGTCACCGCCGCCTCGTCCATCGGAAAGTGAACCCACGGATTCGAGATGCGTGGCCAGTCGAACTTCGGGAAGTAGTCGGTCTTCAGTGGATCAGTGTTGGTCACCGACAGCGTGTAACCGCTGCGCCCGTGAAAGGCATCCTTGAAGTGGAGGATCTTGTCGGCGCCGTCCTCGAGCCCTTGGGCCTTGTTCTTGCGCGCTTTCCAGTCGAAGGCGGCCTTCATGGTGTTTTCCACCGCCAGGGCTCCGCCGGCAACAAAGAACAGATAGCGGAACTCGTCGGGCACGGCGACCCGGCGGAACGTCTCAACAAACGCAGCGTACTCCTGCGAGTACATGTCGCTGTTAGCCGGGTTGGCGATCGCGGCCTGCATCAGCGACTTGCGGAATCCTTCTTCGTTCAGCTTCGGGTGGTTGTGGCCGATCGGCATCGTGGCGAAGTACGTATAGCAGTCCAGGTACTCCTTGCCGGTCAGCGCGTCGACAATAATCGAATCGTGCGACTTTTCCAGGTCGATGACGATGTGGAAGCCATCCACCAGGATGTTGTTCTCGAGAATGGGGAAGACGCGGTCAGCGGGTACGGTGATCTCGGTCATCGCTGCTCTCCTTGCTCGCTCTCCGCGGGGAATAGCCGCGGGGAGCCCAGATTGTGGAGATACAGAATCTCGTCGCAGAGGTGGCGCGCGGAGCGCCGAGATCACACGTTAGGCGGCGCGAAGATGCCGGGTCTGGCGTCTTCTGGAAGAAGACACGCGGCTAGCAAGGCTGAGATGTGGAGGGTCACCAGCTTCCTCCTGACTGCGGTGTACGCGGGCCCTGCACAGGCTCGTGACAGTGCCTGTGCGCCCGGGCTCTTCTTTGATCGTCGCCGTTCGGGCGTCGTATTTCAAGGTCTGGCGTGGTGTCGGGGTCACATGCCCCACTACACGGGTTGCCGCGAGGTGCAGAAATCGCCAGTATGCTCGCGAACTATGGGCCAACGATGAAGGAACCGAACCAACCAATCCTCCTCGACGGCGCTGTCGGCGAGGGAGGCGGCCAGATCCTGCGTACGGGGCTCGCACTCTCTGCCGTCGGCGGCTTGCCGGTCGAGATTGTGAACATCAGGGCTCGGCGGTCAAAACCGGGACTCGCGGCACAGCACCTCGCAGGCGTGCGCGCCGTAAGTTTGGCCTGCGATGGCCATCTCGAGGGCGATTACCTCGGCTCCGATCGGGTCGCGCTTATTCCAGGGGAAATTCGCGCCGGCGAATACGAGCTCGACGTCGCCGCCGAGACCCCTAGCGCCGGCGCTGTCACGCTAGTGATGCAAGCGTTGCTTCCGGTTCTGGCCCTGGCCAGCGGCCCCAGCAGGGTGCTTCTGAAGGGCGGGACCCACGTGGACTGGAGCCCGTCTTTCCACTATTTCGACCAGGTGCTGCGACCCGCCCTCGCAGTACTG
>CALAKE010000679.1 GCA_937922775.1 uncultured bacterium
GAAGACGGGTACGTGTCGACCTGTAGCCAGCGCCGCGGGAAACCGGGCATACCGTTGCTCGAATATGATCGCGAGCGACTAGTATATGAGTGGCACCTTCCCAAAGGGTGTGATGAACGCTGCACGATTGGCTGCGTGCGCCGGGCCTCGGCAATCGACGAGTGGCGAGCGCAGGCTGGTGAGCCGTGGGACAACCTTCCGCGGGGTGGTCGACCGAATGACGGGCGGCCTCGGGGAAACGAGGCGGAGCCCGAGCAAACGTTCATCTCGATTTCGGTCGGAGAGGACGAAGACTAGCAATCGGGGGGTCGATCTCATGGATTCACCACCCCGGATCATTCACGACGATGTACTGACAGATCCGCGGAGCGAACGCTTCGTGGGAACTAGGCAGATCTTCATTCATCATGAGCGACAGCGAACGAGCTTCATTGACGGACTACCTATTTGGCCACGACCAACGATCGTGGCTCGATGCTATCGAGACTCTGGCTTCCTCGGTTCACGAGGTCGATCGCAATGCCCTGCGCATCTGGTTCTCTTTCTGGCCGCTCTGGCTGGCGGACGCGCTGCGGGACGCGGACTCGATCGAGAAGCTGACCAGAGAGCTCGACCTGAAGGGTGAATACCGCCTGGGAGACCAAATCGATAGCTCCCATACCTTCCTGTACGGCCACCGGTTCTGGCCTCAGGTCAAGGCTGCCGTGGTCGCGCTCGATGCCCGAGGAGTCGAGGGAGAAGAGATCGACCTGGCGATGCTGGCTCAGCGGGTAGCGGCTGATGCGGCCGGGGCTGGTAGCGGTGATGCTTCGCTACTTCTCGGCATCAGCGCGGTAGCCCTCATGACTCTGCGTCAAGTTGGGTCGGAGGCGTTCGCCGCCTCTCCCGGCGAGGTGAAGCTCAGCGCTTCCGTGGCGCGGCGCACACCGTCCCAGATCATCGCCGCCCGCGCCAAGAACGACGGTGCGGGGCTTGCTGCCTTATTCAAGGGGATTCGGCGGGAGTACACGATTACCTTCGATGAGAATGTCAGGTCTGCGAAGTTCAAGCTCATCGGCGGGCTTGAAATGACCACGGCCTCGATGATTGATCCGCGCGACCACAGCGGTTACATCGATTCGCGCTGCAGGCCCGGCGACGGCCCGATTCCGACGGAGTGCCGTTCAGGCGCATGCGGGACATGCTGGGTCGGCGTGCTCGGCGGTGGCGAGCGGCTATCCGACGTGGCCCCCCTCGAGGCCCGTCGTATGAAGCGGTTCGGCTACACCGACAGCGATGATCCGCGACCGGTGATCCGACTTGCCTGCAAGGCGCGGGCTTCGGGCAACGTGACGGTTGTGGTACCGCCGTGGAGCGGCGTGTTCGGCAACCACCTGCAGGATAAGAGTGCCGGCATCGGTGGATCGGCCGCCGACGTCGACGAGGAGCACGCGGAGGATCCGCGAAGGCACTGAGGCTGGAATCCGCTCCTACTCATGTTACTGGCGCAGAGCGGCCCCCCGTGCGGAGCCTCTAGCCCTGAGGCTTGGCCTGACCGGCTTCGAGAGCGCGGTGCACGTGAATGACGCGCTGAACTGTCGTCAGCCAGCTCAAAATCGCCAGCATCCACATGCCTGCCCCGAGCCTGCCGAAGAACAGAGCCAGCAACAGCAGGACCATCCGCTCACCCCGCTCGGCGAAGCCAACTTTGCAGTCGATGACCGTGTTTTCCGCGCGGGCACGCGTGTACGAGACCATCAGTGCTCCGCCGAGGGCGAAGATGGTGAGGAACTCGTAGAACGGTGCGTGAATGCGATGAAAGTATCCGACCGCTCCGAAATAGATGAAGGTATCGGAGACACGGTCGGTTACCGAGTCGAGAACCGCCCCGAACGGCGTCATTCGTCCGCGTGCCCTCGCCACGGCGCCATCGATGATGTCGAAGAAGCCGGCGAGGAAAATCCACAGGCCCGCTTGAACCAATTCGCCCTCGGCCAATCTCCACGCGGCCAGGGCCGTCGGAACCAGGGAGGCCATGGTGAGGACGTTAGGCGGAATCCTGAGGGCCACGAACAGCGAAGCGATGACCCCTTTCAGGGCCAGGACTCCAGTTCTGATCGGACCGCTGATCATGGGAGCGACCTCTCACACAAGTCGTGAAAGAGATATGGTTGTGAAGGTTTCCGCAGCAGGGCAGGGGAGGTTGGCCTGAGGCCCTTTCCCCTCTACGCTCGCGACCCCACCGGTCTCTGCAGGTCGGGCCCTAGTCCAGCCCGAAGAATAGGTGTGGGCCTCGGCACCTGTCAAGAAAGGTCGCAGTAGAGACGGCAACTGACCCAGACGCAAGAGAATCAATGAGCGAGAGAGACGAACGAGGGACAACCGTCATCTTCAATCCTGCGGCGGGGGCGGGCCAGGCCAGCCGTCGACGGGCGCTCTTGGAGCGGAGCTTTGCACGCTGGGCCGCCGTGCCGAGAATTGTCGAGACCGAGCGACCTGGACATGCCACCGAGTTGGCTCGAGAGGCCTCTAGCCGCGGTGACGGCATGGTGATCGCGGCGGGGGGGGACGGCACAGCGCATGAGGCCATCCAGGGTCTACTGGGTCATGTAGGAGTGGCCGGGCATGGACAGAAACCCACCCCGATGGGGGACATTGGCGAGGGGGAAGCCACGGATACCCCGGTGTTCGCCTACTTGCCCCTGGGTACGGGATGCGATTTTGCCATCGCCCTGAATCTGACGCGTGACGTCGCCGAGTTGGTCGGGCAACTCGAGCACGGGCGGGATGTGCGTATCGACGTGGGCGTGGCCGAGCTCACTACCTCCGAAGGGCCGACTACACGGTACTTCATCAATGCGGCGAACATCGGTCTCGGACCCCAGGTTGCAGACCATGTGCGCAGATCCCTCTGGCTGCGCCGGTGGGGAAAGCTCGCCTATGTCTTTGCGACCCTGATCGCGTTGCCGGGGGCGAGCCCCCGGCGCCTTGTTTGGCGCACAGATGAAGGCACCGAAGGCGACAGGCCCGTGTTCCACCTCTCCGCTTGCAACGGCCCGACTTTCGGCGGAGGCCTGAGCCCATGTCCCGACGCGACGCTGAGGAGTGGCCGGCTCCATGTCGCGATGGGTTGCGACCTCTCAAAGGTCGAGGTCATTCGCCAGATGCCCCGCCTCATGCGCGGGACGCGGCTCGATCATCCAGAGATCCTGAGTTTCAGCTGCCGTAGCTTGGAGCTCCGCGGCGCCGGCATACGGGTGGAGACGGACGGTGAAGTCGGTGGTGGCCTGCCGGCGCGCCTCTCCGTGCGGCCAGGCGGGCTGATAGTTCGGGTGCCTCCTTCGGCCCCCGAGCGATCGAGCGAGTCGTGAACATCGAGTGTGGGGAGAAAACGTGCTTTCCGGCGGCTCTCGTGGTTATCAAGCGGGTCTCTGAGGGTGTATCCTTGCCATTTCAATACTCGGTAGGACGTGGCGGGAGTGCGGTGCCCGCAGGGGCAGCAGACCCCTTCCACGATCTGCCAAGCGACCGCTCTGCCACCCATATCATCAATGCGGCAGACTGAGAGCCCCGTGGCCACCGGCCACCTTTGTATTTCATCCAGGCCCTGAGTTCCGCCCGAGGCGGAGGTTACCAATCATGAAGACAGTTCGTTTGCTGCGGACCGGAAGACATCCGGTCACAGATGGTTTGTTCGAGGCGGTGAAAGAGCATTTTACGGCCCTGCCCCAGTACGAAGTTCTCGAAGGGGACGAGGGCCCCGCCGATGTCGTCCTCGCCTTCATGCCCAGCGGCGATGATCTCACCAACCTGAAGGTCGAGCGCCGCTCGTATCAGGATTTCATCGGCTTCTTCTTCATCGATAAGAATGTCGAAGCCGAGGGTGAGAAGGTCGTTCGTGCCTACGAGATCGGCCTGCAGATCATGGCGAACCTGGCCGGCTACATCGAGCTCGAGGGTGATGGTCCTTTCGACTACACCATGACCATGATCACTCCTGAGAGAGGTCACGAGATGTTGAAGGGCTCGCCGGAGGCTGGGGCGGAGCTCTCCGACACGCTGGTACGGCGCTCCGATGTCGTTTACGTGGACGAAAACGTCGTGCACACCGACCTGCCGGAGGATCTCATTCCGGGCACTGACGTCACGCGCGCGATGCAGGAGATGGCGGTTCGCCTCGATTCGCTCGACCTCGTGCCGTCGGCCGTGCCCCTGGATGGACTCTCTGACAAGCAGAAGCGCCGCTTTTTCAAGGTCTTGGGGCTCAAGCAGGTGAGCTACGGCAACATGAGCGCTCGGCACGACGCAGATAGCTTCTGGATGACGGGCAGAGGAGTGAACAAGGCCAAGCTCGAGGTCATGGGAAGAGACATCATTCTCGTGACGAAATTCGATCGTGAGGAGGGGAAGATTCACCTCACGGTGCCGTCGGACCAGCAAGATGCCCGAGTCTCGATCGACTCGAGCATCCACGCCGCCATCTACGATGCCTTTCCCAAGATCGGTGCGATGATCCACATCCACTCGTTCGTGGACAACGTCGTCTACACCGACGATCACTACCCGTGCGGCACCCGGGAGTTGTGTGACTCGACGATCGACGCGTTGCGGTTGACCGAGGATCCGAACCGGACGATCCTCGGATTGGCGAACCACGGGATCCTGGTTACCGGGGCCGACCTCGAGGAAGCCTGGGACCAGATCGAAGCCCGGCTCGACGAGCTGGTGCCGGCCGGTTCCTGAGGTCTGCCGAGAGCTTTCGGGCAGCTTCCGTGATGAATTCCACCAGAGCCCCGCGATAGCAAGACCGTGAGTCCAGAAGAACAGTTTCCAGAGACCGTCCAGGGCCTGTTGCGTCGGGCCGCAGAGACCCACGCCGGGCGCGGCATCGTCTTCGTGGACGAGGACGAGCGCAAGTACACCTGGGCTGAAATCGAGTCACTCGCACGAGGTCTGGCCTCTGGCCTGCAGGCCAGGGGCGGTGTGCCGGGCGAGCGCGTGGCGGTCGTGTGCCAAGGCTTGAGGGCCCAAGTGACGGCTTTCTTCGGCACCATTATCGCCGGGCTGCACCCCACCATTCTTCCGACACCGATCAGTCGTCGCCGCCTGGAGGGATTTGTTCGCCACACCAGCCAGATCGTGAGCGTAGCGCAACCCCGGTTCATCCTGGTCGACGAGCCCGTCAAGGAAGTGGGCGAACCGCTCCTGGAAGAAGCGGGCATGCGAGGGCGTTGTGAGGTCGAACGTTTCGAAGAGCTCCCCGCAGATGCGGATCTCCTGGAGCCGTACGAGCCCGATCCGGACACCATCGCCGTGATTCAATTCACCTCGGGAAGTACGAGCGCACCGCGAGGCGTCGTACTGACTCACCGAAGTGTGACCGCCAATGTCCGGGCCATTGTCGAGCACCTCGAGGTGGTGGCTGATGACGTCGGTGGTGGGTGGTTGCCGCTCTATCACGACATGGGACTGATCGGGAATCTGCTGGGCGCCACGGCGCGCTCAATCGGGCTCGTTCTGACCACGCCTTTCAATTTCCTGCGGCGTCCCCGCCGATGGGTCGAGATCATGGAGCGGCAGCGGATTACGATCACGGCTGGCCCCAACGTCAGCTATCGACATCTTCTGGAGCGGGGAGAGCCCGAAGGAAAGGACCTCAGCGCCTGGCGTGTGGCGATCATCGGGGCAGAGCCCATCGATCCCGAGCTGCTCGATGAGTTCAGCGACTTCTTCGGCCGCGTTGGATTTCCCAAGAGTGCCTTCATGCCCGCCTACGGACTCGCCGAGGTGGGCCTGATTGTTACCGGCATCCCCGCGACGGGTGTCTATGACAGCATCGAAGTAGATCGTGGCATCCTCGAGGAAGAGGGCAAGGTCGTACCAGCCACGGAGAGTCGAACAAGCGTTCGTATCGTCGGGGTCGGGGGTTGTGTTAGAGAGACGGCCGTCCGCATTGTCGACGAACTGGGCGACGAGCGCCCTGAGGGTCGCGTCGGCGAGATAACAATCTCGGGCGCCTCGCTCATGCAGGGGTACTTCAACAACGAGGAGGCGAGCGCCGAAGCCCTCAGGGATGGCTGGCTCTTCACTGGAGACTTGGGCTACATGCATGATGGCGAGCTCTACGTGACCGGGCGCAAGAAGGAGCTCATCATTTTCCAGGGACGAAACTACTATCCGCAGGATATCGAACGTGCGATTCAAAGCATCGAGATCGTGCGCCCGGGCAGCATCGTTGCTTTTGGTACCCGACGGGACAAGAGTGAAGGCGTGGTCATCGTGGCGGCCCCCAAGGATGCCCGCAATACGAGCGGCATCGAGGCGGGCGTGCGAGAAGTGGTTGCCGACAGACTCAACCTGCCAGTGCTCGACGTCATTCTCATGGAGAGCGGGCGCATTCCGCGGACCACCAGTGGTAAGCTCTGCCGCGGCCGCTGCAGAGACCTCTACGAAGAGGGCAACCTGACGTGACGAAGAGGGTCATCGATACGCTTTGTGAGCTGATCGTCGAGATCAAGCCCGAGCGCCATGAGGCTGTCCGCCCGGAAGCCAAGCTGCAGAGCGAGATCGGCCTCGCCTCGGTTGAGATCATCGACTTGGTCATCGCGGTCGAGGACGCGTTCGGCATCGAGATCCCAGACGACGACACGGGGGATCTAATGGACGCGACGGTCGTCGAGCTCGCCGAGCACGTTCAGCGGCTCCTGGACGCCTAGGATGGCGGCGCACCGGCCTCCTCGGCTCGGTGCAAAGGCGACTCATCACCGCGACACGTCATCCGGCTGCTGCGTGGTATCCTCCTGCCGTCACCCAGTCCGAACTTCCTGCCGCTTTGCCGAGCGAGTTGGTGCCATTGCGCCAGCGCTGCGGCGATCCGCCGAGACGTTCAGGCCAGAACCCTGGTAGCGCATGGACTGTATCGTCGTCATTCCCGCGCGGTTCGCCTCATCCAGGTTCCCGGGGAAGCTTCTCGCCACTCTGGCCGGCCGGCCGCTCATCGCTCACGTGGTCGAGCGCTGTCTACAGCTTCCCGGCTCCGACGCCACGATTGTCGCGACCGACGACGAAAAGATTGCCGCCGCCGCATCGGCGACGGGGGCCGAAACCGTTCTGACGACAGGTGACTTTTCCTCCGGTACCGACCGTGTGGCGCACGTCGCTCGGGGCTTCGACGCCAGCGTAGTCGTCAACGTCCAAGCTGATGAGGTCCTTATCGACCCGGTTGCCGTCGGTGTGGCGCTAGAGTCCTTTCGCAGCAGCGAGGCGGAGCTCGGCACGCTTCGAATGGCGTTGCGATCAACCGCGGAGTTGTGGGATCCGAATGTTGTCAAGGTGGTTGTCGACGGCTGTGGTCGAGCTCTCTATTTCAGCCGAGCCCCGATCCCATACCCGCGCGCCCGGGCGGCTCAGGCACCGGGCGGGGGCTTGGCGCCCAAGGATGACCTCGACGATATTGTGGGTGGACATTACTGGACTCATCTCGGCGTGTATCTTTACCGGCGAGCGGCGCTGGATCGTTGGGCCTCGCTGCCGCCGTCGCGGCTCGAACGGTGTGAGGGATTGGAGCAGCTTCGAGTGCTCGAAGCCGGCGAGGTGATGCAAACTTACGAGGTTCCCGAGGCTCCGCCGGGCGTCAATACGCCAGACGACCTCGAGCGCATACGATCGATTTACGAAGCCAGTCAGGACTAAAGAGGAGGGGGGATGCCCACCAAGTACATCTTCGTAACCGGTGGAGTTGTTTCGGCGCTTGGCAAGGGCCTGGCATCTGCATCCATCGGGCAGTTGATGGAGTCGCACGGCTACAGCGTCAACCTCATGAAGCTGGATCCGTACATCAACGTCGATCCGGGCACCATGAGCCCGTTTCAGCACGGCGAAGTCTTCGTTACCGATGACGGTGCGGAAACCGATCTTGACCTCGGTCACTACGAGCGCTTCACGAGCGCCCGCATGGGAGTGGCCAACAACTTCACGACGGGGCAGATCTATGAGTCGGTGATTCAGAAGGAGCGCAGAGGTGAGTATCTCGGCAAGACTGTCCAGGTGATCCCGCACATCACCGACGAGATCAAGCTGAGCATCACCGCGCTCGCCGATACTGCCGACATCATCATCGTAGAGATTGGCGGCACCGTCGGCGACATCGAGAGCTTGCCGTTTC
>CALAKE010000680.1 GCA_937922775.1 uncultured bacterium
TCGACCTGGTAGAGCTCAGCAGTGGGTTGGTTGAGAATCGTCGACCAGGTCAGGCCCCCATCCCGGGTAACGTTGGCGCCGCCGTCGTTCGACTGAACCATGATGTTCGGGTCATCTGGATTGATCCAGAGGTCATGGTTGTCGCCGTGTGGCGTCGATCCTCGTTGCCAGGTCACCCCGCCATCCGTGGACTTGAAATATCCCTCGGCCTGCGCCCACAGCATGTCGGGATCCTGCGGGTTGGCGTCGAGATTGTTGTAGTAGAAGGGGCGATTGCGCATCGGCTGGTAGTCGCTGACGTGGCGCCATGTGGCACCGCGATCGTCGGAGCGAAAGAGCCCGCCCTCGTCGGCGGGCGCCTCGATCAGCACGTACACGCGATTCGGGTCGGCCGCCGAAACCGCGAGATCGGACTTCCCTCGCAGGCCGCCAGGCAAACCATTCGATAGCTGCTCCCAGGTATCGCCTCCATCGCCGGACTTGTAGACCCCACTTTCTGACTCATCGCCGCTGATGATGGTCCACGGCTTTCGCTCGGCCCGCCACATGGAGGCGTAGATCTCGTCGGGGTTGTCAGGAGCGAACTCGAGGTCAACGGCACCGGTCTTGTCAGAAACGAAAAGAACTAGTTCCCAGGAGGAGCCGCCATCGCGAGTGCGATAGACGCCACGCTCGGGATTGGGCGCGAACGGGTTACCGATGGCCGCCACGTAGACGAGGTCGGGATTCTCGGGGTGGATCAGCACGGCACCGCTGTTGCCCGTGTACTCCAGCCCGACATGCTCCCAGCTCCTGCCCGCGTCGGTCGACTTGTAGACGCCCTTGCCGATAATCACGTTGCTGCGCATGCCGTCAGATCCGGTCGATACGTAGACGATGTTCGGGTCTGAATCGGCAACACGAATGGCACCAATCGAGCCAGTGGCGAAATAGCCGTCCGAAATCGGATACCAGGTCTGACCGTAGTCGGTCGTCTTCCACACTCCGCCACCTGTGGCTCCTTGATAGAAGGTCGAGGGTTGCGCACGGTGCCCCGCAACCGCCGTCGCGCGGCCGCCGCGGGATGGGCCGACCATTCGGTACTCGAGCCCAGCGAACATATCCGGATAGATCCCGGCTTGCGCTCCTGGGCCTCCGGATGGAAGTGAGGGCTGGCCGATCAAGGTACCGGCCTGCGACACCATCAGAAATGACAGAGCAATTGCGACTACGAGCTTCATCCGCATGGCTACGCGCCTCCTGGAGGGCAATCGGACGAGATAGTGGAGTTGGTAGCGCGGACCCCATCGACAGCTAGCTTCACGACCGTCGAGCAGGCCAGGCTAGCCCGAATCTAACCCCGCAGGGAAGCAGAGGCAACGGTAGCGACCTGGGCACTGGAGATAACGCACGCTTATTCGTCCCTGAGCGTATCCATCGGGTCGAAGCGAGTTACCCGGCATGCCGGGACAACGCAGGCGACCAGCGCGGCGGTCAAGAGCAGGGCGCAGCCCCCGCCCACGGCCATGGGATCGAACGCACCCACTCCGTAACTCGACACCTCACCCAAGATTGCGATGGGTATCACGAAAAGCATTCCGATGATCAGCCCATAGACAGCGAGCCGCATGCCATCGCCCACAACGAGTCGAAACACCTGCGCCGGATGAGCCCCGACCACCTGGCGAATGGCCATCTCGCGACGACGCTGGGTCACAGCAAAGGAGACGATGCCGTAGATCCCGATCGTCGCCAAAGCCAAACCGAATACCCCGCCGTAGGCCAGAAAGCGGGATCCGGCCCGCAGGATGCTGTACTGGAATGAAATCAGCTCTCGGACGGTCGTTGGCGTGACCAACGTGGTCTCGTCGGGCACCCTCTCGACCTCACGCCAGAGAGCAGGTAGAGCTGCCTCGCTACCGGCACGCGACTTCGCGCTGAGAATCACGATCTGCGCATATCCCTGATAGAAGGCAGTCCAGAAATAGGGCTGTTGTCCCGTTTCTATGTCATTGAATTGGCCGTCTCGGATCACCCCCACGACACCGAAAGAACGTGTCTGCCCACGGTACGGGCCATCGACATCATGATCGGTAATGGTGAACTGCTCTCCAAGCCCGTCCCGACCAGGCCAGTAGCGCTCGACGAACGACTCGTTCACAACTGCTACGAGCGGAGCCCCGGAGGTATCGCTCTCTTCGAACGTCCTCCCCCGCAGGAGCTCCATATCGAGCATCTCCAGGTAGCCGGGGGTCACGGAGTTGAAGCTGAAGGTCATCGACTCGTCCTGACCACGCTCGTAGCCAGGCACGGCGATCTCGGCCTCGGAAATGGCCGCAAACAGCGAGCCCTCGATGCTACGTGACAGATGCGCCTCCTCGATGTCGGGCAGCGCTGCCAGCTCCGTGCGGAGGTTTCGCAGATACTGCATTCCGGCCTCGGGTGAGTAGCGCTCCTCGGGGAGAATTTTCGACATCACCGCAACGCCGCTGGGGTCGAAGCCGAGCTCGACGGAAGCAGCCTCTTGAGCGCTGCGGAAGAGCAATCCCGCCGCCACCACGAAAACCAGAGATGCCGCGACCTGCCCAATCACCAAGAGATTGCGCAACCCGAAGCGACGAGACCTTTTGCCCAGACCCAAATCGACTTTGAGTGAGGGCATCAGGCCGGGTTTGGAGCCGGCCAGGGCGGGAGTCAATCCGAACAGAATACAGGCGAAGGCCGACAGGAGAATGGAAAACACCAGGACCCTGGAATCCAGGGTGAAGTCGAATGTCAGCGGCAAATCGACCGGCAACTGAACCACGCTCAGGCTGTGAGACGCCACTCGAGCGAAAAGAACTCCAAGAGCACATCCAGCGGATGCCAACAACAGGCTCTCGGCCAGCAGCATCGCCACGAGCTTGCGCCGTGCCGCCCCCAAAGCCAACCGAACCGCCATCTCATGACGCCGCATACCGGCACGTGCCAGCAGGAGGCTAGCAACGTTCGAGCAGGCGATGAGCAACACCACTCCCGTCGCTCCCATCAGCACGAAAGAGAATCCACCCAGCACAGCGGTGAACTCCGGCGGCAGGCGGGACTCCTCCTCGGAGACTACCGCCAGGGTCAGCGCGCGTCCCGCCTCGTCCTCCCACTCCTGTCCGTATTCCTCATGCAGACGATCGGCGAGGACAGAGAGCTCGGCATCCACCTGCTCGAGCGATGCGCCGTCCGAGAAACGCCCGAGCACCCAGAAATCCCGGTGCGTGCGATTCGACAATCTCGCCGGAGTAGCGTGATAGACACCACCCGGAGTGCCGAGGGGAACCCAGACGTCGACCTTGATGCCCAGGAAACGGCTTGTCATGCCCTCGGGTGCGACACCGATTACCGTCCACGGGTGCCCGTCGAGCACAACGGCTTGCCCCAGCGCACTGTGGCTGCCATTGAACCAATCCTGCCAAAGGTGGTAGCTGAGGATGACAACGTGCTCGGCGCCACCGATTTCTGTCTCGTCCTCCCGAAACGACCTGCCCACGGCCATCGGCACGCCGAGAACGTCGAAGTAGTTGCCCGTAACGATCTCCCCGGCCAGCCTGCGTGTGCCGCTCTCGCCACCGAACTCTCCGAGGCGTAAGACCCCCAGTCGATAGGCAGCCAGATCCGAAATCGACCCGGCCTGTTCTTCCATATCCAAGAAATCGGGGAATGATGTCGGGCCGTGCGTCCCGCTCTCGCCGGCACGGGTGTAGATCGAGGCCAGCGTCTCGGGCGAGCTCACCTCCACCGTCGTCCGGAAGAGCATGGCGTTGGTCACCGTAAAAGCGGTAGTGACGGAGCCGATTCCGAGCCCCAGCGAAACGATGATGATGGCAACCACCAGCGGGCTCTTCTTCCGTGATCTGAAGGCGAAGTAGAAGTTGCTCAGAAAGTCGGGCATCGAAACACTCCACGATCGTTGGCCCGCAAACGCATCAGGAACATGTTGCCCTGAGGCCGGAACAGAACGGTTCCTGCCTAGATCCGGGGCCGGGGAGCGCTGGGTCTTCGGGCGAGTTGGTAGATTGGGGAAAAAGCGGCGGCGCAGGCCCGGCACGATGGCCTTCCTCGCCTGCCAACGATACCAACGACGCGATTGGACGTAGCCGATCTCCTCCTGCCGGCGGGCGAGCTCCTCGTCGAGGTCCGCGAGAATGAATCTGCGGTCCCTACGGTCGGTAACCGCTGCCAGAACCAGCCTGGCAAGACGAGGTGGCACGACCGGAATCCTGCTCATTGCCTGTCGGGTCCCGCAGCTTGCGAGAGCGGAACACCGTCCATCATGCGTCGCAGCATCTCGGTGGAATGGCTCAGCGCCTCTTGCCCCCGCGGGGTAAGGCTGCAGTACTTCCTCGCACGCCCCCTCTGACCGGGCTGCGGCTCGACCAGGTCGACGTCGATCATCTGCTTTTCACCGAGGCGTGCAAGCGTCGCATAGAGCGCGCCGATCGAGATCGGTCGGCCGGTGCGCTCCTCGATCTCCCGGAGGATCGTGGCACCGTAGGCCTCATCACCGAGCCGCGCCACCGCGAGCATGACGTAGAGCTCGAACTCGGGAAGGAACTTGCCGGGCATCGGCTCTCAACCTCCTGCTGGATGGTCCTGTCAGCCGCTGTTCAGTAATGAGCGGCGACCCTTGAATACTCTACAAGCAATACTCTACATACGAATATATTCTGCTCGGGTTTCGCTCTCAAGGATAGGAACGCACGCGGACTGGAAAGGGTTCGTCCTCGCGACGAGCTCAGGTCAAGGATCGATCATCTTGATCAAGCTACTCGGACTTTGACCCGGCGACGCCAACCGTCGAGCGCGCCCTCATCTTCTGCAGGGCCTGATCGAGGTCGGCGATGACATCGTCCGGGTGCTCGCCTCCGACACAGAGTCGAATCAGATTCCCTGGGATGTTGGCCAGCCTGCGACCATCCTCGCCCTGCTGCTGGTGCGTCGAGATCGCCGGGATTGTCGCGACGCTCTTGATGCGACCGAGATCGGTAGCCCGCCAGATGCGCTGCAGCTCATCGAACACGATGCGCGCGTTTTCGCGCCCGCCTTCCACACAGAAGCTCATGAGGTGCCCATAGCGGTTGATCGGCTCGCCATACTGCGCGTCATGCTCGGCGTCCACCAACCACATGTAGCGACTGGCGAGATCGTGCAGAGGATGGTTGGGAAGTCCGAGATACTCGACTGTCTCGACGTCGGGGTGGGACTCGAGGAACTCCGCCACTGCCTGCGTGTTGCGGCTCAGCATGTCCACCTTGCTGCG
>CALAKE010000681.1 GCA_937922775.1 uncultured bacterium
CTGCTCCGCTGGCAGGAGCGCGAGAGCCAATGCCGTCGCCACCTCTTGGGCCATCTCGCTCTGCACGATCAGAATCCCCGCCATGTCGCGCTCGAATGAGTCGGCCCAGAGTTGTGTCTGGTCCTCCACGTGAATCAGCTCGGCGGCGACGCGGACGATCCCTCCCTCTCGCTGGGTGCTTCCTTCCAAAACGTAGTCCACTCCCAACTCGCTGCCGATCTGATCGACCGGCGTGTCGCCACCTTTGTAGCGCATTACCGACGTCCGGGCGATGACGCTAAGCCCCTCCGGATGGAGGCCCCCGAGCCTCGTGATCATCTCCTGGGTGAATCCGTCGGATAGGTACTCCTGCTCCGGGTCACCGGAGAGGTTGGCGAACGGCAGCACGGCCATTCGGATCACGGGATCGCCTTCACCGCCGACCGGCCCGAGGAGGATCGTTCGGACGCCGCCCACATCGAGCGCAACCAGAGCAGCCCCGATCAGAGCAACGATCGCGACCGTCGCACCCGAGATGGACAACCAGGCACGGGGCGTTATTCCAGGAGCCTTGTGCGCAGGCGGGACGAAGAGCTCACCGGATTGAGCTGTCTCCAGAGCGGCTCGCAACTCATCAGCCTTCTGGAAACGGTCGCCGGGCTCCTTCGAAAGACAGCGATCGATGACGGCGCGTAGCGGCGCCGACATCGTGGCTGGCAGCTGATCGTGAGCCTCTTTGAGAATTGCAGCGCTCACCGCCGGCCCTGTCGCACCCGTGAACGGCCGCCGGCCGCCAACCATCTCATAGAGCACCACGCCGAGCGCCCAGTTGTCGGAGCGGGCGTCCGCGGGGAGGCCACGAAGTTGCTCCGGCGCCATGTATTCCAGCGTTCCAAGGAATGACCCGGGCTCGGTCAGCGGCGCAGCGACCGTCGTGGCGGCATCGGCGGCATCCTCACTTGCCAGCGGCTTGGCGAGTCCGAAGTCGAGCACCTTGGCCCGGCCATCGGCGGTAACCACGATATTGCCGCTCTTGAGGTCGCGGTGCAGAACGCCACGCTCGTGGGCGTGGGCCAGCGCGTCTGCCACCTGAAAGCCGTAGCGGAGGGCCTGCTCTTCAGGCAGCGCACCGCTGTGGAGAATGCTGGCGAGAGATTTTCCCTCGACCAACTCCATCGCGATGTAGATCTGGCCGCTGTCCTCACCTACCTCGTGGACCGTGCAGATGTGGGGGGGTGGTTGAGCTTACCGGCCATTCGCGCCTCTCGCAGCATGCGCGCGCGGGCCTTCTCGTCGGTCAAGGTCGCGGCGGGAAGGACCTTGAGGGCAACCTCGCGCTCGAGCCGTGCGTCGCGGGCTCGGTATACCTCGCCCATGCCCCCTGCACCCAAGGGCGTCAGAACCTCGAACTCCCCGACGCGCGTACCCGGCTTTAGCATGGGGGCCCCCGTGCGGCTGGTTTCCTGTCCCCGGCAGGAGATCTCATCTTCCCGTTGGGCTCATCGGCTGCAGCTACCTGGTCCATGCCGTTGAAGGATTCGAAAGGTAGCACGTGCAACTTCAGGTGAACAGATGAGATGGGGGCGCAGTGGCACCTGCCTGCCGTGGGGCTCGAGGTGATCGGAGCATGCCTCCATCAGCGACGCAGGGCCATCCTACCGTCGGCGACGGCAGCGCCCTCGCCACGGGCGTACAGAATCAACGGATTGATGTCGAACTCACGGATCTCCGGGTGGTCGGTCATCAACTGGGCCATACGCAGGATGCAATCCTCCGCGGCCTTCACGTCGGAGGGCGGCGCGCCGCGTACACCTTCCAGCAGCCGATAGCTACGAATCTGTCGGATCATCCGCTCCGCAGAGACGCGCCACATCGGGGCCAGACGGAAGTTGACGTCCTTCCAGACCTCGACCATGCGTCCCCCCAAACCGAACATGATCAGCGGGCCGAACTTCTCGTCACGACTTCCTCCGATGATCACCTCCACTCCCTCGCCGGCCATCTCCTCCAGCACAACGCCGTCGAAACGTGCGTCGGGCAGGTGGGCCTTCAATGCCTCATTGATCTTCTCGAAGGCCTTGACTGCTGCGGCCGCTGACTCGACGCCGAGGATTACACCGCCTATATCGGACTTGTGAACCACGTCCCGACTCATCACCTTCATCGCCACCACGCCGCCCAGCTCGCGGAACGCCTCGGCCGCCTCTTCGGCGCTGCGCGCCAACCGGTTCTGTAGCACGGGTAGTCCATAGGTGGCGAAGATCTCCTGCGCCTCGTGCTGGCTGAGCAGGCGTCGCTCGACCCCTTCGAGATACTCGTCGATGACTTTGGCCACTTTGTCGCGGTCGACGTCGAAGGTGGGCACCTCCTTGCCCTCGGTCAGCTCGATCATCTCGCGGTAGCGAGGCATCTGTGCCAGGGCGCGCACCGCATTCTCGGGAAATGGAAAGTGCGGCAACCCCTCACGCTCCAGCACCTCCAGCCCCTCCGAGAAGTCGCTCACACCGAGGAAACAGAAGAAGGTCGTCTTCTCCGACGCGCGGGCAACGCTCGCCGTGGCCTCGGCGATCGGCACGTCCGCGCCCGGCGTGACCGGTGTCAGGATCACGATTGCGCCATCGACGTTGGGGTCGTCGAGCACTACCTGCAATGTCCGCTGGAAAACCTCTTCCGCCGCGTCGCCCGTGAGATCGCACGGATTGCTGATCGTGGCGTGAGATGGAAGGAACTCGCGCAGCTGTGCACAGGTCTTCTCGCTGAACTCGGCAATCTGTAGGCCTGCACTGACCAGCGCGTCGGTGGCGATGATACCCGGCCCGCCGGAGTTGGTGATCACCGCGATGCGCGGCCCCGCCAGGAGCGGCTGCTTTTCGAAGCCGGTGGCGTAGTCGAACATCTCGTCGATGGTGTTGACCCTGTGAATACCGCTCTGGCCCAGAATCGCCTCGTAGGCCGCATCCGATCCTGCGAGGCTGCCGGTATGGCTCCGTGCGGCTCGCGCACCTTGCGGCGAGCGCCCGCTCTTGAGCGCGAAGATCGGCTTGCGACGGTTGACGGTGATCTCGCGGGCGACCTCCACGAAACGCCTGCCGTAGCTCAGCTCCTCGATATACATCAGTATCACGCCAGTTTCCGGGTCGGCCGCCAAGTAGTTCAGCATGTCCAACTCGTTCACGTCGGCCTTGTTGCCGATGCTGATGAACTTCGAGAACCCGATTCCCCGGGAGCGCGCCGCGTCGAGGATCGACATGCAGAGTGCGCCCGACTGGCTGACGAACGCCACGCGTCCGTGATGCGGCATCGGACGGTCGGCGAACATCCCGTACATGCACACTTCGGGGTCGGTGTTGATGATGCCCACGCAGTTGGGGCCCACCAGCGGTACGCATGCCGCCTGGGCGATCTGCCGCAGCTCGTCTTCGTACTGAGCGCCTTCCGGGCCCGATTCCTTGAAGCCGCCGGCGAGAACCATCAGCGAGCGCACGGTGCCAGCCTCGACGCCTTGCCGCGCAACTTCCGGAACCAGCGGGGCGGGAACCAGCAGGATCGCCAGGTCCACTGGCTCTGGCAGGTGGGCCAGGTCGGGAACGGCGGGCACGGTTTCGATATGACGGCGATTGGGGTTCACGGGGTAGAGCACGCCGCGGAACCCGGCATTCCTGACGTTGGTATAGAGATAGTGACCGAGGCTGCCAGGGCGCGGTGAGGCGCCGACCACGGCGATGGACTTGGGTTCAAGCAACGGTTTCAGGTCGGAGTGGGACTTCTCGAGCGTCGAGTCGGTCACTGAGCCATCTCCTCATCGGAAGGAACCTATCTGCGTTGTGCATCCTCCGGCATTGGCGGGAACTCGTCAACACCTCATGCGGCTTGGTGGCGAGGTGAGCAACGTCGACGAAGGGACGCGAGAATATTTCTTGACAGAGTCCAAATTTAGATGGATTCTGAAGTCATGATTAGCGACCCAGCCGATCTGCTTCGACAACACGGTGTCCAGGTCACGGCTCAGCGCCTGGCCGTTCTGCGGGGGGTGTCGGCTCAGCCGCATGGCACCGCATTCGACGTCACCGAGGTCGTACGGGCCGAGATCGGGGTCATCTCGCGGCAGGCGGTGTACGACGCCCTTGAGATTCTGGTCGACAGAGGCCTCATCAGGCGCATTCAGCCCGCCGGGTCGCCGGCCCGCTACGAGAATCGGGTCGGTGACAACCACCACCACCTGATCTGTCGAACCTGCGGTCGAATGGTCGACGTCGACTGTGCGGTCGGCGACACCCCATGCCTGACCGCCGCCGATGACCAGGGTTACGAGATCGACGAAGCAGAGGTGGTGTATTGGGGTCGCTGTCCCGAATGTATTGAAGAATCTCCGGCGCCAGCCGGGGGCTGAATGGAAACCGGCCGCATCCCTCGTGGCCTGCGCGAGGGTGGCGGCTGCAACACAGCACAGTGACACCTAGAGCTCATAACAACCGACCGTTGCAGAAGGCAGTCGGAACCAAGAATCAGGAGGTTCAAATGTCGAACAGCACCAGCAAATGCCCGATGTCGGGCGCAACCGTCACCTTTGCGGCCAGGTCGAACCAAGACTGGTGGCCGAACCAGCTGAACCTGAAGATCCTTCATCAGAACTCTCCGCTTTCGGATCCGATGGGCCGGGAGTTCAA
>CALAKE010000682.1 GCA_937922775.1 uncultured bacterium
GTAGTCGCGCACACCGGTTCCATCCGGGGTGGGATAGTCGTCGCCATATACCTCGACGAGCTCGGTCCGGCCGAGTGCCACGTCGAAAACCACCGGAATCAGATTGCTGGCCGGAGTCTTGTCCTCTCCCAGGCTGCCATCGGGGTGGGCTCCAGCGGCGTTGAAGTATCTCAGCGCGATACCGGTGAGCAACTTGGCATCGCTGTAGTACTGAATAGCGCGATCAACCGCGAGCTTCGTAGCTCCGTACGGGTTGATCGGACGGGCTTCCGTATCCTCGTTGACCGGCTGTCGCTCTGGAATCCCGTACACCGCGCAGGTGGAGGAATGGACAAGGAAGGGGACCCTGCGGGCCGCCATCCAGTCCATCAGCGCCAGGCTCTCGAGCAAGTTGTTCCGGTAGTAGAGCTGTGGAATCTCGACCGACTCGGACACGGAGCAACTCGCCGCCATGTGCATGACGGCATCTGGCAGCCCCCCATCGGACGCGGCATCGAGGACGGCGGCGTCACCACACCGTCCGACGTGAACCGGCACGCCGTCAGGAACAGTCACACGGTGGCCCGACGAGAGATCGTCGACGATCACGACACGGTGGTCTGCATCCAGGAGCGTACGTACGACGTGGCTGCCGACGTAGCCTGCTCCGCCGGTTACGAGGATTTTCATGACAGGGAGGTCCGTTTGATGGCGAGAATCGGGGGCGATGATAGCCCGACGGCCGGCATTTTAGCACGCGAATTCGTGCCTGCTAGTACTCCACCTTGGCTAGACAGAGCCCGTGAGCCGGGGCTTTGATAGCCCTCGGTTCGCTGGGATCGCTTTCGATCAGCTCTTGCATCTGCCGGAGCGAACGTCGTCCTGTGCCGACTTCCGCGAGGGCACCGACCATCCCTCGCACCGCGTGGCGGAGAAAGCTCCGTCCGGTGATGGTGACAGTGATCAGGCGGTCCACGTCGACGTGGCATTCGGCGATGGGGCGAATGGGCCGGTCTCCGTCGGGATGGGTTGCGAATATACGCTGGTCGAGCGCCCCGACGAGAAGTGCCGCGGCCTCTTTCATTCCGGCGACATCCTGTAGGCGTGGCTGGTGCCAAGCGAAGGCCGCCAGAAACGGTGATGCCACGGGTTGACTATCGATCTGGTATCGATACGTCTTCCGGACGGCACTGTATCGGGCATGGAAATCGCTGCCCACGGTGGAAGCACCGAGGACCCGGATGTCGGGCGGCAACAGTGCGTTGAAGAGGCGCTGCCACTCGTGCGCCTCGCGTGCAGCGCACGATTCGGGCGCGTCGAGGTGGCACACTTGCCCCATCGCGTGCACGCCGGCATCGGTACGACTTGCACCGGTGATCCTCTCCTCAGCGCCTGTGGTGCGCGTGAGCGCTCGTTCGAGGGTGCCTTGAACGGTTGGGGCGCGCGGCTGCACCTGCCAGCCGGCATATGCCGTTCCGTTGTATGCCAGAGTGAGACAAATACGCATATTCTGGACGCCTGCTCCATCGGATGCGGCCGAGCCGCCAGTTGAGTATCCTTAGCATGCCATGGCAGCGATAGAAATCTTGAAGTATCCGGATCCTCACCTGCAACAGGAGTGTCGTCCGATCGAAACGTTCGACGACGAGTTGCGGGCGTTCGCCCAGGACATGGTCGAGACCATGCACGGCGCGATCGGCATCGGTCTGGCTGCACCGCAGGTCGGAGACGACCGTCGGCTTCTGGTGGCAGACCTGTCGGTCGGACAGGATCCAGAAGCATTGCTCGTGATGGCCAACCCTAAGGTGGAGCGTGAGGAGGGTGAGATCAAGGGCGATGAGGGGTGCCTGTCTTTTCCTGAGCTCATTCTCGTGGTGCCACGTCCGGCGGAGGTCGTAGTTTCGGGGCAGGATCTCGACGGCAATCCGATTCGCGTCGAGGCCGAAGGACTCATGGCCCGTTGCCTGCATCACGAGATCGACCACCTGCACGGTGTGCTGTTCATCGACCGCGTCAGTCCACTGAGGCGGGACCTCGCGCGCCGCAAGATCGCCAAGCGGATCCGCGCCGGCGATTGGTAGGATGCGCGTTCTGTTCATGGGGACGCCGGAGTTCTCCGTCCCATCTCTCGCGGCAGTCGCGGACCACCACGAGGTCGTAGCCGTTGCCACCCGTCCCGACAAGCCGCGGGGCAGGGGACGGCAGGTGACGGCCTCGCCGGTGAAGGAATGGGCCCTGCGCCACGAGATTCCAGTGCAGCAACCGCCGACTCTCCGTTCGCCAGAGGCGCAAGATCAGTTGGCCCGCATTTCTCCTGAGATCATCGTCGTCGTCGCTTATGGACTGATCCTGCCGGCTGAGGTCCTTTCGATTCCGGCGCGGGGCTGCATCAATGTGCATGCCTCGCTCCTGCCGCGCCATCGCGGCGCGGCGCCGGTGGCGTGGGCCATCCTGGGTGGCGATCGAATGTCCGGCGTGACGACGATGCTGATGGATGAGGGGCTCGATACGGGTCCGATCCTCATGCAGAAAGAGGATCCACTCGACTGTCGCGATACGACGCCCGAGGTGGCGTCGCGGTTCGCTCGCCTGGGAGCCGACCTGCTCGTCGAGACGCTCGATTTGTGGGAGAGAGGAGCCGTGAAACCCATTCCACAGGATGACTCTGAGGCGACGCTGGCGCCACGCTTCACGAAGCAGGATGGCGAGATCGATTGGGACCGACCTGCGGCGGAGATCGATCGTCGAGTGCGTGCGCTGCAGCCTTGGCCCGGCGCGTTTACCTTCGTTCGTGGACAGCGCCTGCGCATCTGGGCGGCCGATCCGACCTCCTCGGAGAGCCGCGAGGGGCTGGCGAGAGACACCATGTCGCCGGTAGAGCTACCCACCACGGCTTCGCTTGCTCCCGGCACGGTCGCCAGCTCGGGCCCGGCCGGCATGTTCGTCGCGTGCGGTGGGGGACAGCCTCTGCGGATCGAGGAAGTGCAGCTGGCTGGCCGCAAGCGGCAGACGGTCGAGGATTTTCTGCGTGGCTACGAGTTGGCGGTCGGGACGCGGATGGGACGTGAAGAGTAACGGGTCATCTCGGGCCGTTGCGCTCGACGTCCTGCTGCGTGTCAGCAGAGGCGCTCCGAGTGATCGTGCCCTCGATCGCGGGCTGAGACGCTCCGAGTTGGACGAACGTGATCGCCGCTTCACCACCGAAATCGTCTACGGCACACTGCGGCGCCAAGCGACGCTCGACCGGCTTCTGGCCCCACACTGTCGGCGAGCGCTCGGGGATCTCGACCCGGCCGTCCTGCTGGTCCTTCGGCTGGCCGTCTACCAGTGTCGTTTCCTCGACAGCGTTCCCGACCACGCGGCCGTTGATGCCGCGGTCGAGAGCATCAAACCACACCGGCCCGCGGCCGCCGGCCTGGTGAACGGCGTCCTGCGGGCCTGGTTGCGCTCAGCGGAGGAGACGTTTGATGGAACCAATTCCTCCCCAGCAACGCGCTTGGCAACGCGCTTCGACGTTCCTGAGTGGTGGGCATGCAGGTGGGAGCAGGCCTGCGGCGAAGTAGCCGCGGCGAAGTGGCTCGCACCGACGTTGGAAGCATCGCCCCTCGTCCTGCGGCCATACATCCGGATCGCCAGCATCGATGACGTTCAGACAGGTTTGGCGGCCGAGGGTGTCGAGACGGTGCCCGCCGCGCATGCCGGCGGAGCGTTGCGCGTTGAGGCCGGCAACCCATTGGCCACGCGTTTGTTCCATGACGGGGCCTTCTCTTTGCGCGGGGAGGCGAGCCAGATCGTGCCGTCCCTCCTGCACGCGGAGCCAGGTGAGGTGATCCTGGATGCCTGCACAGGTCGCGGAGGCAAGGCTATCCAATGCGCAGAGGATGCAGGGGATATCTCGGTGCTTGCGGCAGACTTGCAGCCATGGCGGGCACGGGCGTGCTTGCGAGCGGCGAGGCGGGCGGGTACCCCCGAAGTGAAGGTCGTTGCCGCAGATCTCTCACAGCCATTGCCGACGCGCACGGCTTTCGATCGAATTCTTCTGGATGCTCCCTGCAGTGGCCTCGGGACGGTACGCCGGCGACCCGAGGTGAAGTGGAGGGTGCAGGAGTCCGACCTGCGACGGTTGGCCGCGCTACAGCGTGCGATTCTGCATCGGTGTGCCGATGCCCTGGCCAGCGGCGGGTTGCTCCTGTACGTGACCTGCTCGACAGAGTGGGAGGAAAATGAGGGCTTAGTAGAGGCTGTGACGCATGAGCGCCCGGATTTGCAGCTCACACCAGTGAAGCTGCCCCCGGGCCTCGACCCGAAGCTGGTGGGAGGCGACGGCTACTTCCGCACCTATCCTCTATACCCCGAGCTCGAAGGGTTCTTCGCCGCGGCCATCCAACGCCGCTGCTGAAGGACTTCGGCCGACCCCTGCTAGCAGGCCGCAGGCACGGGTGCGATACTGTAACGGCCCGCTGCAAGAATCCGGATTCCAGGCATGTCACGGTCGATTTCCGCCATCCTCGCGCTTGTGAAGATTGCCGCTGTAATTGCGCTCGCCGGCGTTCTGTTCGGCATCGGTGGCTACGTTGCCGTGCTGACGGCTTTGAGCGGGGAAGAGATTCGGGTACCTGACGTCGTGGGCATGCCCTCGGAAGATGCCCGGAGCCTGCTGACCGTCAGCGGACTCGTAGTCGAGCTCGACGATTTCGAGTTTTCCGACGAGGACATTCCACGGGGCCATGTGCTGCGCCAGAATCCTCCCGCGGGCACATCCATCAAGAGGCAGCGTGGCATCACCTTGACGCTCTCCTCCGGGTTGGCCCACGTCTACGTACCCGACACCGCTGGAGATATCTTCACTCGCGCGCAGATCGCCCTGCAGCAGCAGGACGTGGAGATCGACTACATCGCCCGCGTCAACAGCCGCGAGTATGCCGAAGATCGAGTCATTGCACAGCAGCCGGATATCTCCGAGGTCGAGCCGGGAAGTACCATCCCGGCTCGGCTCTTGGTATCGCTCGGACCTCCCCCGACGGTCTACGTCATGCCTGAGTTGATCGGGCATCCGGTGGATCAGGTTCGAACCTTTCTCGAGTCGCACGGCTTCCGTCTCGCCCCGGTTCGTGAGCGTAGCGATCCAGGTGTTCCTCCTGGGACGGTCATCAACCAGCAACCCTCTCCGGGGTTTCAGGTGGCGGCCGGCGACGTCATCACACTGGTGGTCAGCCAATGAGCGAAAGTAGGACGATCCAACTGGCGCCATCCTTGCTCGCGTCCGACTTCGCCGCACTCGGCGAGGCCGTCGAGCGACTCCAGGGCGTTGTGGATGTCTACCATGTCGACATCATGGATGGGCATTTCGTGCCGAACATCACGATGGGACCCGCCATTGTGAAGGCGCTGCGTGGGCATACTGATGCGATTCTCGACGTTCATCTGATGGTTTCCGACCCGGACCGCTGGATCGACCCTTACCGGGAGGCGGGGGCTGACTGGATCTGCTTCCATATCGAGGCGGCGCCTCACGCCCAGAGAACCATTAGCTATATCCGTGAGACAGGTGCCCGGGCCGGTGTCGCGCTCAACCCCGCGACCTATGTTCCCGGCATCGACTACTTTGTGGAGAATGGCGATTTCATCCTGGCGATGTCCGTTAATCCCGGGTTCGGAGGTCAGAAGTTCCTGCCCCGGACCCTGAACAAGGTGCGTGCGCTGCGTGCCGAGCTCGCTGCGGCCGGGCTGAACGAGGTGCAAATCGAAATCGACGGCGGCGTCGACGTGGGAAATGCGGCCGAGATCGTCCGCGCGGGCGTGGACATCCTGGTCGCGGGTTCTTCAGTCTATGGTGCCGAGGACCCGGTGGCCGCAGCCAGGGCACTGCAGGCGGCGGCCGAGGAGGGGCTCCGTTGAGGTACCTCGTCACGGGGTGTGCCGGGTTTGTCGGATCGCATCTGGTGGAGCGTCTGCTTGCACAGGGTGGCGAGGTTATCGGGGTCGATGCCTTCCTCGAAAACTACCCTCGCGAGCGCAAGCTTTCGCAGATTTCCGGCGTGTTGGAGCAGCCGAGCTTTCGCCTGGTCGAAGGTCTGCTGCAGGAGATCGATCTCGAAGAGATTCTCGAAGGCATCGATCAGGTATTCCACCTGGCGGCGGTTCCCGGCGTGCGTCCCTCCTGGGGCAAAGCCTTCCAGGACTATGCAGACAACAACCTGCTGGCGACACAACGCCTTCTCGAAGCGTGTCGGGAGAGCGGGATACAGCGGTTGATCTACGCCTCGTCCTCATCGGTCTATGGCGACACCGACCGTTTGCCCATGCACGAGGACGCCCTGACACTGCCCTTTTCGCCCTATGGTGTCACCAAGCTCGCTGCAGAGCATATGGTGCGCCTTTACTATCGCAACTTCGGCCTAGAGACGGTGAGTGTGCGCTATTTCACGGTCTACGGGTCGCGGCAACGGCCCGACATGGCGATTCAGCGGTTCCTGCGGGTCGCGGCGGAAGGCGGCAGCGTGACGGTCTTCGGTGATGGAGAGCAAAGTCGCGACTTCACTCATGTGACCGATATTGCCGACGCGACCCTCCGAGCCGCCGCCCGCGGGACCCCCGGACGTGTGTACAATGTGGGAGGCGGCAGCCGCGTAACTGTGAACGAGCTTCTCGCACTGATCGAGCAAGTCACCGGATGCAGGTTGTCCATAGAGCGTACGCCCGCCAAGCCGGGTGACGTTCGTGCGACACTCGCGGATTGTAGTAGCGCGCAGCAGGATCTTGGTTTTACTCCCCGAGTTTCATTGAAGGAAGGGTTGGAGGAGCAGTGGGCCTGGTTGAATTCGCTCGCCGACAAGGCGGGCCAGTGAAGAGGACCATCAGAGGTTCTTCAGAATCGTGCGTATGGCAAGCCGCTCGTGTAGCGGGGCTCGTGCTATGCATCGCTGTCGCTGCGGCGGGGTGTGGACCGTCCGGGCCGGTGCTCTCGGCCGATCCCACGGGAACCTCGCTGTTCGAAGAGGGCAAGCTGGCGCTCGATGAGGAAGATTGGGGCGGTGCGGCAAAGGCCCTCGACACGCTCCTGAAGAACTATCCGGCTAGCCCGTATTTGGCCGAGGCCAGGTTAGGTCTGGGTTTGGCCTACTACGAGCAGGCCCGGGCCGACACGTTGGTGCTCGGCATCGATGCCTTCCAGGGTTTCCTTACCTACCACCCGACGCATCCTCGCGCCGACTATGCCCAGTACATGGTGGGCATGAGCTACATGCGGCAGATGAGAAGCCCCGATCGGGATCAGCACGAAACCCGCAATGCGCTCGCTGCCTTCGATCGCTTCGTCGAGATGTTCCCCGATAGTTCCCTCATGCCGGAAGCAACCAGGCAACGGCAGGTCGCCATGGATCGCCTGGTCGACGCCGAGCTCCGCGTCGCGCGGTGGCAGCTCGATGCTCGCGGGCTGTGGGAAGCATCAGCGAGCCGGGCTGAGGAGATTCTCGAGAGCTACCCCGAGTCGAGATTCCGGTGCGATCTGCTCTACCTGCTGGGCGAATCCTATAAACAAGGGCAGCAATTGGGCGAAGCGGTCGAGTATTATGGAGAGGTTGTTAGCAACCATCCTGACTGCGAATTTGCCCAACTAGCGGGTGAGCGGTTGACGGAGATCGGCTCCACAGGACCCGGTGCTGAAGGGGTGGGGCGGGATTCCTGATTCCTCTCCCGAGGAGGTTCGGCGATGTACGGCACGATCGCCATCCGTCCGTCCGGTCCCGTCTCCATGCTGTTGATTTCCTTCGTCGCCATCGGAGCCGTTCTATTTCCTGGCCCGGCTGTGGCACAGCAGCCCGAGGGTTTGGCAATCGAGGGCGCCCGTGACTGCTATACATTCCTGACCGACTCGGTCCCCGCCGGACCTCGGGTGGTAGCGAGCCGCCAGGTCCTGCAGATCTCCTACGGTGCCGGCGACGTCATCTACATCGAGGGCAACGGTACGGACGCTCTGGCCATCGGCGACGAAATGCAGATCGTCCGCATCACGGGTCCCATCCGGCATCCGCAGTCGGAGGCTACAATCGGCAACGCGCTTTCCATGCTTGGCACGCTGGAGATCGTCGACGTCGAGGGAGACCAGGCCCTTGCCCGCATTACCACATCCTGTCGCGAAACCGAGCTTGGTGACTACGTCGTACCGATGGAGGAACTAGAAATCGCCGAAGTAGCGGATCTGCCGCCTTTCGATCCGAGCCGGCCCGTCGATCCTTCTGATGGCGATGCGACGGT
>CALAKE010000683.1 GCA_937922775.1 uncultured bacterium
TTCTGGCGCTCGACGACCCGTGCGCGCAGCGTGGGATTGTTCAAGACCTCGGCGACGGTTTCGGCAAGGATCGCCGGATCCTTGTCCCGGAACAGCAGAACCCCCTTGCCCGTGGAGTAGGGAATCGCCGCCGCTGAGTACGCAATTACCGGTAACTCCTTGTGAATGGCCTCGAAGATCGGAACACAGAAGCCTTCATGTTCGGAAGCACAAATGAAGCAGTCCGCAACGTCGTAGTAGGCGTTGAGCTCGGCTTGAGAGACGTGGCCGGTGAACACGACCTCGTCGAGCCTCATCTCCGACATCAACCGCTGGAGGGAATCATAGTAGGGCAGAAAACCCCGATACTCACCTACGATGATGAGCCGTGAGCGGTGGTCAATAAACTTCCGATAGTAGGCGAAGGCCGCTAGCAGGTCTTCGATTCTCTTGTTCGGCACGACCCGCCCGACGAAAAGCAGGTTCGTGCGACCATCGCGATAGCGATCCAGCACCAACGGGTGAGCCGGCCCATCCAGGCGCGACATGTCGACGATGAGTGGGAGCACCGCGGTAGGTGAGAAGCCCAGCTCCTCGAGCTCCTGGCGGTTGTATTCCGAATCTCCCAGCCCCAGCAGGCATTTCTGAGCGAAGCTGGCCAGTTCGATTCGGCCGCGCATGCAGTTGCGAGCGATGCCCAAGCTGTAGGGAGCGAACCACTCGGCAGGCGTGATGTTGTGGTAGATGAGCACAAGGCGATCCGCCAGCTCATGGGCGAGAGCGGAGACCTTCGAGCCCAGTGAAAAGTGAAGGAGGACAACGTTTCCGGGGTCGCTGATCTCTCGGTATTCCTGGTAGGGGCGAACCTCGGCGGCCATGCGCGCGTCAACCAGCTCGACGAAGACATCCGAGGCATAGCCGGCCGAACGAAGAGCGTCACGAATCGTGAAGATCTCTCCGCCTATGGCGTCGCCATAGGCAGCCGAAACGGACAGCTGATGAACGCCTGGACGCTCGGCGTCACTCATTCAGGCACCGCCTCGAGGATGCCATCATCGGCCGCGAGCCTCTGCAGGAGGCGATCGTACCTGTCCTCGATGACCGGCCAGGTGTAGTGGTCCCTGTAGTACGTTCGGCCCCTGCGACCGCAACTCTCGCGCAAGCGCTCATCGCTCATGAGCAGCCGCAGGGCTTCGCGAAACTCGTCGCCGTCCTTGTAGTAGAGTCCGCCACCGCTGCGCACGGCCTGGCCCTGCAGGACATCGCAATGACCGTTCACCAACACCGGCTTGTTCAACGCCCAGGCTTCGAGGAGCACCATCGACAGGCTCTCGTAGAAGGATGGCATGATGAGCAGGGTGCAGGCGGCGAGCGCGTCGTATTTCTCCTGCTCGTCGACCTTGCCGAGATAGCGAATACGCGGGTGTTCGGGAATAGGAAGCACAGAGTGGCCAGCCAGCACGAGGAGCGGGGGGGCTACGCCTTCATTCTCGAGGCGGGCACATGCCCGCTGGAAGAAATCAAAGAGCTGGCGGCACCCCTTGTTGGCGTCGATGCGACCGATATAGAAGATGAACGGCTCTCTGATGCCGGTGCGGGCCCTGAAGCGCTCAGCGTCCGCCTCCTCGGGCTCCTCGATTCCCACACCTACAACATCGGCGGGTACATCTTCCGCGGCGCTCCGTGCGAGAATCATGGAGCGCTCCTCGTGGGAGTTGAAGACAATCCCGCGCGCACTGCGAAAAAGATGCTCGAACATGGGGAGGTCGACGGCAGGGTCAGGCTCTGCTGTTGGTACGAGAATTGCCTTCCCTGCGGCCGCCTGCATCGTGTAGAAGGTCGTCCAGTAACGATAGGAGAAACTGATCCAGTAGTCGAAGTGATCCCTGTAGGTGGCCACCCAATCGCGCAACCTGGGGCTATATGGGCCTTGTTCCTGCAGCCATGCCGTGGCCTCGGCTTCACTGTGCTTGCGGTGGAACACGCGCTCCTGGAGTCGGCCGAAGCGATCCGTATCACGCGCCTTGCGTACGGGAAACCGCCACACGGGGATCCCATTGACGTCGTGGATTCCGGGGGGATAGGCGTTGGCCCAGGTGAGATAGTCCTGTGCGCAAGTGGTCACCACAGTAACCTGGTGCTTCTCGCCGAGGTGCTCAGCGATCAAGCGGCAATGTAGCTCGGCACCGCCCCGAATCTCCGCGCCGTAGCGTTGCACGACCAGGGCGAGCCGCATCTCCTAGCTCTCCGAGCCGCTACCGTCCTGGGAACGGACAGCAGAGGGTTCTCGGTGGGCTGCCTCCCCTTCCAGCCTCTCCAGCCGATCGGATAGTTCCTCGACGCGCGCCTGCAGCTCGGCGCTTTGTTGCAGGGAATCGTGCAGCGCTTCCGCCACGCCGAGGTTGATCTTGAATTGCTTGTAGATCGGCAGGTCGAAGTTTCCGACGAGCTTGACGAAGGGACGAAAGATCGCGCGGGCCCCGCCGATCAGGCGCCTTAATCCTCGGCGGCTCGAGCTTCGTAGGTCGTCAGGGCTGACGTTCCAGGGCCCCTCCAACTGGAGGATCGATTGCAGCTCGTATGGACGATCATCATCGAGGTCGAGATAGGTACGCAGGCGACCCCTGATACGCTCCTCCAAGGCTTGCGGCGGCAGGCCCCGACTGCTCTCCTCACGGCGGACCCGCTCATGGATCTGATCCACGAGGTCGCTTACGTCGAGGTCGTCGTAGTCTATCTGGTAACCGTGTGAGGGTTCCTCAACCAAGACACCCTCCCGTGCTCGGGGTACGGCCGCGACGCGGCCAGCGCCGTCGGTCGTGCCTGTGGGGGTTCAACTGCCGCGTAGGACCTCCGGTACAGATACCCTGCCCGACTTGTATCGATCGTGCCTCAATTGACCCCAGTTCGTGCGATCGAAACCACGAATGCGGCTACGACCAACCGTCGGATACCACATCCAGTCGTGATAGACATTCGAAGCGAACGGCGCCCAGACTACGAGGGGCGAGTGCAATAGCAGGCGTTCCAAGGGCCGCAAGAAACCGAGGCGGAGCATCTGGTCACCCCAGACCACGAAGGAACGCTTGGTCGTGAAGTCGTAGTTCACGCCTTCGATGTCATCGCCGACGATCTCGATATCCTTTGGGTCAGCGACGCCGAGGCCGCGTTCATGGGCCATCCGCAAGAATGGTATTTCCAGCGGGTCGAAGCCCATCATCTGCGCCGAGATGGCGTCAATCGCAACGGAATCGCTCGATGCCAAGATTCTGTTGCCCATGTACGGAACCATGGTGCGAGGTCCAGCACCATCGCCACAGACAGTGCCGTCCATGACTGCGAACGTGGCGGGGTGGAGCTGGCGCTCCATGAACAGCAAGTCCACGAGCACCTCGTGGATGTACTTGTGAGCGTAGTGACGAACCTCCTTCAGGAGACCACCAAATGCGTTCTTCACAGCGCCGGTCATTACCGAGTGTCCATGAGTCTTCATGGTCGGCAAATGGACCAATTGCTTGCCAACGTAAGGCTGCGGAATCTCGATTCCCTCTGGGAATATCTCATTCAGCTTCAGCAGTTCATCGCCGAAGTCGTAGCGGATCCACTCCACCTCAGTCAGGGGCTGGAAATGGACCCCGTACGCATCCAGGATAGGGAGCCAGCTATTGAGCTCAGCGCCCTTGCGCGGATCGGTTACAACTGTCCTGTTCTCCACGGCCTGCAAGTGCTGACGATCAAATCCGGCGCCCAACAAGCCGCGCAGGAGTCCTTCCACCTGCCAGGGCTCCGATGAACAAGCCGGAAAGTACTTCGTCCACGACAGGTTGAGCTTGAGCAGCGTGTCTTTCCCCGGATCCAGATTGTCGGAGAGGTCGACCAGCTCCAATAGGCGCACGTAGTCATCGAGAATGCTCTCGGGACTCGTCGACAGAACGCCGACCACAGCGCTGTCCGCGTGGCGCGGACGTCGCAGAATCTCTTCAGGGCGAGGTTTGGTAGTCATTGGACGAGCAATACCAGGTTTCTTGGGTTGTTCCGGGGTTCGGGGAGCGCCTGACAATGACGGAGTATGTTCTTCGGCGCCCAAGTCACGGCCCCATATCTTACCCCAGATACAGGAGGGTGACGACGGTCAAGCCCCACAGAGCCACCGTGATCAGCAAGTGTTTGTCGCGGACGAGCGCCAGTGAGGGATCTCCAGTTCCCTCGTTCACCTGAACGAGCGTGAGATAACGGAAGACCCCGTAGATCACGAAGGGCAAGGTCAGAATCAACCTGTTGGTGCCGAGTCTCCCGACAGTTTCGGCGTCGGCGGTGTAGAGCGCGTAAGAGATCAAGGTTGCCGCCGCGGAGACGGTGATCAACTGATCCAGGACCTGGACGCTGTAGCCGACCAAGCTCTGGCGATGGCTCTCGCCTCCAGCAGGCAAGGTGACAAATTCGTGCCGACGCTTGGCGAAGGAAATGAAGATCGACAGAAAAATCGTGCACATCAGGAGCCACGAGGAAATCGGAACCTGCACCGCCTCGGCTCCTGCCACCGCGCGCAACAAGAAGCCCGCTGAAACGCAGAGAGCGTCAACGATCGGGACGTGTTTCAGGCCAAGACTATATGCACCTTGGAGTACGAGGTAGGAGGCGATGACGGCTGTGAGGCGCCAGGTGATGGTGTAGCTGCCAAGCAGTGCGATGAGAACGAGCACAATCGCTGCAGTCACGGCGACCGGCACGCTCACTCGGCCCGCGGCGATGGGGCGCTGCGCCTTTTCTGGGTGCAGCCGATCGCGCTCGCGGTCGCGGATGTCATTGAACAGGTACGTTGCCGAAGATGCCGCGCAAAAACACAAGAACGCAACGACCGCGGCCTCGACTTTCTGCGGATCTCGGAGGTCGAGAGCGAATACCAGGGCGGCGAAGACCAGTAGGTTCTTTGTCCACTGATATGGCCTGAGGGAGCGCAGAAGGTCAGTCATGGTCGTGCGGGTGTTGGGCCCAGCTGCTGGCAAAGGGACTCTACGACAGCCTGCAAGCTACCAACACGGGAGACGCCTCGTCAATCTGCCTGGGTCCCGGTCTGCCCACTCAAACGAAGGCCGCCACCTGTTCAGCAATCGAACAGGTGGCGGCGATCAATTCCGTTCGTTGTCCCGGCTACAACTGTGGCAACGAGGAATCCCGGCTTGTCTGCAGCTCGGTTGAATCTCGGGTCCTCAGACCCTCCTTCAGTTCTGGTTGGCCTAGGTGGCGGCGAAGATCAGAAGGAGCGCGACGAGCAGCGTGTAGATTGCGAGCGACTCGATGAGAACGAGGCCGATGATCAGCGATCCGCGGATCAGCGCGCCACCACTCGGATTGCGGGCAATGCCCTCGCAAGCCGCGATAACAGCCTTGCCCTGCGCGGTGCCGCACATGGACGATGCGATCGCCATGGCGAAGCCGGCCGTGATGTAGATCCAAGTATTTGTGTTGGCGAACCAATGGTTCACGGGACTTGCGTCCTCCGCCTGGGCAGCTGGGGCGGCAGCGAATGCCGGGACCGCGAAAACCAGCAACAGCATCGTTGCCAGACCGATGAGCCCTTTCCTCTTTGTCATCCGGAGCTCCTTTCCGAGCGTTTCAATGCAGACATGAGCACGATCACGTTGACGGCCGAAGCCTCCCTAGTGCCCGTGCTCGAGGGCGCCGGCGATGTAAATCATCGACAGCATGGTGAAAACGAATGCTTGCATGAAGGATACGAAAATGCCGAGTGGCGCGAACACGACAACTAGTCCGATGGGCATCAAGCCGAAGAAAACACCTGCCAGGGTGTGCTCACCGAAGATGTTTCCGAACAACCGGACTGACAGAGACAACGGCCGCGAGATATGGCTCAACAGCTCGATCGGGATCATCAAGGGCGCCAGCCAAGGAGGATCACCAATGAACTGCTTCAGGTAGCTGGAGCCGTTCTTGGTCAGGCCGATGTAGTTGTAGTAGAGGAACGACAAGAGGCCGAGAGCCACGGTGCCGTTCAAGTCCGCCGTCGGTGGCTGGAAGCCTGGGACGTTGGTGATCAGGTTGCAGGTCAGAATGAAGAAGGCGAACCCGCCCATGACCGGAAAGTAGTCCCTGCCATGCTTGCCGATGAAGCTATCGAGCATGGCATTCACCGACTCCATGCCGATCTCCAGCAGATGCTGCGCTTTGCCCGGTGTATCAACCGAGAAGCTGCGTGACAGCAGCGGAAAGATCACGAGGCATGAGAGCGCGATGAACCAGGCGACAACACCCTGATCGGGGAGATGAACGGCTGTCCCCGTCATGCTGCTCAACAGGGCATTGAGCCAGTTCGTCAGGGCAGAAGTAGCGTGTTCCATGGAGCGTTCTTGGAGAGATCCGCGGGCTGCTGTCAGCCCGAAAAAACCTGTCTGAATGCTTCGATCAGAACGGCGATGACGAGAACAGAAAGCCCTAACGCCACGGGAATCGGGCTGACCCCGGGCACCAGGAAGATACCACAGAGCAATAGGGCCAGCAACACGAGCCGAGTGGCCAGAAACACCAGTTTTCCCAGCGTTGGCGTGGAATGAGGCTGATCCAGCATGTTGTCCACAATTCGCGTCATGAGCTGGAAATTGACCAGCACGAGGGCCCCAGCCAGGATCACTCCCGCGACCGCCCCGAACCGCCGAGTGGACGCCGCGACGCCGATCGTCAGAACCACCAGAGACCAGAACGCATAGCGCCTGAGGCGGCGGATCAGCTCATTCGGATCGTCGGTTTCGATCATCGTCCATGGATATGGTTTTCAGGAGATTCCGGGTTGCCGCAACAAAGCCCATCACCAGGCCCAGTAGGGACAACCAGGGGCGCGATCCGAGCCAACCATCCAGGGCGTATCCTGCGAAGAAACCCAACGCAATGGCGACAGGGAACATGATCCCCACATGAGAGTAGAGCGCGAATTGACGAAGCGGAGCCCGCCATGAACCCAGGCTCGGCTCGTCATCTTCCTCGGGCCCTGGAGCTCTGAGTGGATCAACCACGTGATTCCTGCGGCCTTCGCAAGGCCTTGATGCACGAACACCCGCTAGAAAAGAGTGGCGCTGCGCACCCAATCGAGAAATGGCGTTGCCCAGATGCCGGCCAGGAGCGTCATGAGCACGGCCACGACCAGGGTCATGGTCAGCGGTGTCGAGCTCACCACCTCGACCTCGTCGGCAGGCTCGCTCATGGACATCACGATGACGACGCGAAGGTAGTAGTAGAGTGAGATCGCCGTGTTGACCACACCTACGATCGCCAGCCATGTCCAGCCAGACTGGATCGTGGCCGTGAAAACGTACCACTTGCCGAGGAAACCGGCGGTCGGGGGAATCCCACCCAGCGAGAGCAGGAACAACAGCATCGCGCCAAACGCCCAATAGGAGCGGCTCGCAAGGCCGGCATAGTCTTCAAGCTTCTCGCCGGCCAGACCTCGACGCCTGAGTAGTGCGACCACCGACCACGCGCCGATATTCATGAAGGTGTAGGCGAAAAGATAGTAGAGAACGGCGGCAATCGCGAAAGATGCAGCGTCACCGTCCATGGTCGAGGCCGCAACGATGCCCATCAGTGCATAGCCGGCGTGGGCGATGCTCGAATAGGCCAGCATGCGCTTGATGTTGTCCTGTGTCATGGCGGCGATGTTTCCCAACGACATGGTGGCAACGGCCACCACGGCGAGGAGCATCGACCACTCTCCGCTCATCGGCTTCAGCGCGATCAGGAACACCCTGAGGAGTACGGCAAAGGCCGCGGCCTTCGAGGACACCGTGATGAACAGCGACACGGGTGTGGGCGCGCCACTGTAAGCATCGGGCGCCCAAACATGGAACGGTACGGCGGCCACCTTGAAGGCGAGCGCCGCGGCGATCATCACCAAAGCGGCGGTCATCAGCGGCTGGTCCTGCAGGCCCTCCACCAGGATGGCCTTCTGGATGCCGTCGAGCGCCAGGCTGCCAGTGACAGCGTAGAGTAGCGAGATGCCGTACAGGAAGATCGCCGACGAGAAGCCGCCGAGGATCAAGTACTTGAGGCCGGCCTCGTTCGACTTCTTGTCCGCTTTCAGGTAGCCGACCATCACGTAGACCGACAGCGCCTGTAGCTCGAGGCCAACGAAGATGCTGATGAAGTTGATGCTGCGCGACATCACCAGCATGCCGAGTACGGCACAGAGCATGAAGAAGTAAAACTCGGGCTTGTGCGCGTCCTGGTCGTCGAGGAAGCGTATCGAGGCTCCCACGGCGAGGAATGCCGCGATCAAGAACATGGCCGCGAAGAAAACTCCGAACGAATCCAGAACGATCAAGTCAGAGAAGAACGTATTCCCCTCGGCCGCCTCCGGAGTCAGGGAAACCAGGGCTGCGCCAGCCAGAACGATCGTCATCAGCGTCAAAACCGCAAAGACGGCGGGCCGCTTGCGGGCACTCTCGATCGCTCCCCAAACCAGGACCACACAGGCCCCGAGGGTGACGATGATCTCCGGGGCGATGGCCTCGAGGTCCGCTAGGCTGAAGGGGAAGCTGCCCATTGCACTAGTTCTCCGCGGCTACGGAATTTGCGTCGGCCGCCCCACCGCGAAGGATGCCCTCCATGGAGGGTAACTGTGGTGGATCGATGTTCGTGTCGTTGAAGTAGGTGGGATCGATACGATGGACGATGGCGTTTACCGCAGGTTCGATCGTGCGCAGGATCGGCTTGGGGTAGAGCCCCATCCAAATGGCCAGGATGCAGAGCGGGATGAGCGTCATCGCCTCGCGCAGGTTGAGGTCGGGCAGGGCCCTGATCTCATCGTCCTTGGGCTCGCCCAGCATGACTCTCTGGTAGAGCCACAGCAGGTAGGCGGCCGCCAGGACGATGCCCCACACCGCGAAGTACGCATACGTGGGATTCACCTGGAAGGTGCCGGTCATCACCAGGAACTCACCGATGAACCCGTTGAGAGTCGGGAGGCCGAGAGACGAGAGCATGATGATGGCGAACAGCACCGCATAGACGGGCATCACATGCGCGAGCCCCGAGAATCGCGCGATCTCGCGAGTGTGCATGCGCTCGTAGATCAGGCCGACAACCAAGAACAATCCGCCCGTGGAGACGCCATGCGCCAGCATCTGGAAGATGCCGCCCTGCAAGCC
>CALAKE010000684.1 GCA_937922775.1 uncultured bacterium
GGAGCAGCCGGTCCCACTCCAGTCGTTGCTCTGCGAGCGGATCAGTGTTGCGGGAGCCTTCCTCCAGCAGCCGATCTTCCGGCTCGTCGTCTACCAACTCCGCCTCTATCGGCTTCAACGCTCCGGGGATCTGTGCGAGACCTTCTAGCACAGCTGCCCGTGCTGTGATGGCGAACTCCTTCGTACGAGGCAATCCCCCCCGGTCCTGGATCGAACAGGCGGCATCAAGCCTGACCTTGGGGCTCGCCTCGTGCATCCCCTGAGCCAGCTCGTAGGTCAACTGCAAGGCTTCGGGCGTCAGACGGGTCCCATGTGCCTCGCGCTCATGCTGTTGGAAACGTCGCTGTGATCTTGGCGCAGCCGATGATAGGAGCGATCCCCGGCAAGCTCACGCATGGTGTCGGCTGCGTCCTGTGGGGTGTTAATCACCCGCTCCCGTTGCTTGGTACGTTCCATAAACGGTCCTGATACCTTTGCCGATACCGTTTTCGCCCGAAATCGCCCGATTCGAGTGAACGAGGCACAATTCTCAGGGTGCCTGGAGAATCGCCTGAAACCCCCGCCAGCTCCTACTTCACGTACAGATCGACCACTGTGTTGATCCCTCGCTGGCAGACCCTACAGAAGCCGGTCATGTTGCGGGTGAGCAATCAGGGCACTCTGCGGTCCTGGGCGCTTTCCCCGACAACCCTTTTAATACAAGCACTTACAGGCGCGTCAAGGACCGTGCCAAGGGCGTCAGTTTGGGGAGAAATGGGCAGGATTTGGTACCACTTTGGTACCGTGGTGGTACTCGTGTGGAGGTGACTTGTCCTCCATCCGGAACCAACCCTTGTTCGCACCCTGTTACTGAGATAGGAAGTGGTACTAACGATGCGGTCAGGTCAGTCGTCGAAGCACGGAACCTGCCACGCTCGTTAGACTATGACCATTCGATCGTCGAGATGGAGCTCGACTCAAACAACGAGGGCTCGGGGATAGCTGCGTTGGGAATACTGCCACCGAAGCCCCGCCATCCAAGCAGGTTCAAAACAAGCTGCTGAGCTGAACGATCGTCCTGTTGTCCTCGTCGCGGAAACGTTGCTCCACCAGCAGCCATAGCAGGGAGCGGCTCACCGGGATCTGGAAGTCTCCGTAGAGGGTGAAGGCCGTCGGCGAGAAGCTCGCCTCGTCGAGGCGGAAGCCGAGGTTGATCCTGCCATGTGGCCGATACTCGCTCCACCAGCTCAAACGACGATCGGCCTCACCGTCGATAATCCCCGTGCCGATAGCGAACGTCGTGTTCCATCTGCCCGGCTCGACGTTGAACAAGCCGGTGTAGAGCTGGCTATCGCGGCCAAGAAAGGCCTGCCCTCCTGCCGAGGAAAGACCGTATCGATAGTAAGCCTCGGCGACAAAGCCCTTAACCCGGCCGTCGAGCTCGAAGCTGGCACGCTGTCGCGCTTCCTCGGTCAGGGGAATCGAGAGCTCACCTGGAAATGGCACGCTTCCGTGGAAGTACCATCCGTCGGCGAAATTGGCTCCAGGGGCGCTTCGCGGCACGTGGTGAGTGAGCATGAACGAAGGAGAGCGGCCCACAGGAGAATAGGCTCGCAGCGCTGCCTGGCGGTCGCTATCGCCTGGCTGACGTTCACCGGGCACAGCGGCTCCGAGCGCCAGAGGCGTGGAGGAGCTCAAGCGCGAAGAGTTGTCGAACTGGTTGAAGTGGCGATATTGCCCCACCGTGAGCGAGGTGCTCTCGGCCAGGTCCAGGGCCACGAGAAGGTCTTCGAACCGACCCGAACGGTCACTCAGCTCGCCGCTGTTCTGAAGGCCCAAGCTGACCGCGCGCCACTCGACGAAATAGCTGGCACGAGATCCGATGTCGCCACCACCGATAATCTCCACCTTGTTGATCCACGCCCGGTCGACGTGCGCGTCCGTTCGATTCTCGTATCGACCCCCGATCCAGGCGGAAAGCGGAATCGTAGACTCCGGCTCGATATCTGGAAACCGATTGCCTCGGGCTTTGAAGTCGAGGCCCACCTGGTTGAGCTTGGGGACGACGGAATGACAGGTCTGGCAGCCCGTCTGGAATCTTCTGGACAGGTAGGGGACTCCGTAGGACGGACGCGCCAGCAAGATCGTCGAGACCATCAGGACAACGGCAAACGCAAGGATAGAAAGACGCTGGGTTCTCACTCTTTGCTGCTCCAGATGCTGGATTCTGCACGCACGGGGACGTCCCCATCGGCAGTCGGTGGAACGGGCACCACCTGATTGGCGGCTGGGATATTCGAACAGGTGCCCGGAGCGGAAAAGACAGGATCTGCCCGGGCAGTCCTCGAGTCAAACCACCCCCGTAGTTACTTCAACCCAAATGTCAGGAATACAACAAACTGTCCTGGAGCCGGGCCAGGTGGACCGAAAGTGGACACACCAAGGGCCGTACGGATGTGAGGGGAGTAAAGAAAAGGCGGAGGGGGTGGGATCCGAACCCACGTCCCGAGTTTAAACCCCGAGAACTCCATTTCGAATCGGTTCCAGGCGGATATCAGGCCGATTCCCGGGGAGGCCTTGCCAGCGCTCCATCTGGGGCCAGATCGTTGGCGTATTTGGCCCTACGCATGATTGACCTGCCCCCCAATAGTCGGGCAGGTCAGATTCGAGCGAGCAACTGATCTTTCTCCTGCCACCAGGAGACTTCCCGCATACCCCCGCCAGCTACCGCTCCGCGTACAGATCAATCACACGGCCGATTGCCCGCTGACACACCCTACAGAACCCGGTCATGTTGCGGGTGAACATGATGCAATCGGCCTCGGGGCGGTAGAGGCCCACGGGCTCATAGGAGGCGCCCTCGAAGGCGCCCACGATGCCGGCGTGCTCCATGGAACCGAGCATCTCGAGCTCAATCTCGCGCTGGTGGCGGAAGAGCTCGTCGAAATCGGCCTCGGGGGCCTGGTCCTCGATAAGGACCATTCGCTGCGCGAGGATGTCGCGGGCGTGCTCCTCGAACACCTCTTTGTCCCAGGGAGTCGGCAGCGGCGTGGAGGACTCGACCAGGTCGCCCCACTTGAGGTTGCTGGGGTCGTGCAGCGCTGTAATGTTCGGCTCCCACGGCTCGGGGTGCTCCTCACCGCCGGTCTCGTAGGCGACGGGAGAGGTGTAGTACTCGTCGGCGAGTGCGGCGAAGTGGTGGCCGAACTCGTGCACGAAGATGTAGTCGGCGAAATCGGTGTCGACCGCGGCCGTGGAGTGCAGGTTGAAGATACCGCCGCCGCCGTACTGCGCCTCGTTCGCCATGATGATGACGAACTCGTAGGGCGCGGCCGACAGCACGTCGCGCAGGGCGCGATTGTCCAGGGAGAGCATGTAGCGCTCTGAATCGAAGATGCTGTACTGCGTGGAGGTCGGCGAGCGCCGGAAGCGGCCGGCGTGCGGCCGGCTGACGCCCTCCTCGCCGGCCGGCACATGGATCGTGCGGACATTGAAGTCGGAGCGGCGGCTCTTGAACGGCTCGAAGGAAAAGAGCTTCTCGGTGAGACGTTGGGCATCGGCGTGGAACTTCTCGCGCTGCGCCTCGGTGTAGCCCTCGCCCAGGAGCACGAGGTCGACCTTTTCGTTCGGGGGCCCACTCTCGAAGACGGTCCAGACGTCACCGAGCGGCGCCAGATCCGCCGGGTTCACGGAGCGAGCTGCGGGGTCGATCTCGAAAGTGGCGACCTCGGCGAAGCTCTGAGCATCCTCGCGGTTCTTCAACACGATGCGCACTGGTTGCTTGGGCCACGGGAAGCGCAAAGACTCGTGAAACGTTCGGTGCGTTGAGCGCGCCTCGCCGGTCGTTACCCACTCACCGAAGATCGACGCGAAGCCGCGCGAGTAGAGCAGGCGGCCGCTGGCCGGGTCATGCACCTCGAACAAATGGACGCCGAGGTTGGTGTCGTCGATGAGTTGAGTGTGGCTGCCGGGCCACGGCCCGTCGGACACCACCTGGTCGAGGCTGACGTTCTCCTCCCCCATGCCACCGGTGTGGTAGTAGTCCACCCGCATCGTCTTGTTCTCGAAGAAGTCGGCGAAGATCGGGCTCTCCTGCGTGGCGGCGGGGGATGCTCCCGGGCTGGCGGTGGCCTGAACTGTCGCCAGCCTCCCGGCGCCGTCAGAAGCTCTGAGCTCCCGAGCCACGACGGGAATGACCAGACCGACGGCCAGGAGCAGAACAATCCAAACGAGGGGCCTGGCGAAACGGGGCGCGTGCATGGGATATCCTCCGGGTCGGGACTTCACACCAGTGGCATCGATTAGCTACCACACGAACAAACAAAGGTCACACGAAAGCTACTCATGGGTTCCTACGACCAGATTGCCGATCTCAGCCTCAAGATCGACTCCTACTCGCTCGATCTCATCGAACACGAAGTTTCGCCCGAATGGACGCGCTGCACCACCATCATTCGTATCTCAGGCGAGGGTGCGGAGGGCTGTGGCGAGGACGTCATCTACAGCGAGGGTGATCAGCGCCGCTTCCGAGAGGAGGGCAGGAACTTCCAGCTGGCGGGAGAGTGGACCTTGGCGGGATGGTCGGGTCACCTCGACACGATCGACCTCGGCCCTGTGGACCCCGAGTTTCCGGGCTCGCGCGACTACCGGCGCTGGGCCTTCGAGAGCGCCGCTCTGGATCTGGCGTTGCGGCAAGCCGGGACGTCGCTGGCGGCGGCCCTGGAGCGTACAGCGCAGCCGCTGCAGTTTGTGGTATCGATGGATATGTCGGACGGATCCAACCTCGAGCGCCTGCGGCGCATTCACGGGGAGCACCCGGGGATGCGCTTCAAGCTCGATGCCGGCGCTGCCTGGAACGACGAGCTAGTTGCCGAGCTGGCCGCCCTGGATGCCATTGCCGTGGTGGACCTCAAGGGGATGTATGAGGGCACTCCTGTCGACTCGGTCGCCGACGCGGATCTTTACACTCGCGTGGCCGAGGGAGTGCCGGATGCGCTCATCGAGGACCCGCGGTTCACCGACGAGACGCGCCGTGCCTTGCACCCACACATGCATCGCGTCACGTGGGACGCGCCCATTCACTCGGTCGCGGACATCCAGGCGCTCGACACCGAACCCAGAGTCATCAACATCAAGCCTTCCCGCTTCGGGCCTCTGCGGAGGCTCTTCGACGCCTACGATTACTGCGATGATCGCGGCATCGCCATGTACGGCGGCGGCCAATTCGAGCTCGGGCTCGGCCGTGGACACATCCAGTACATGGCATCACTGTTTCATCCAAACGGATCGAACGATGTCGCGCCGGCCGTCTACAACACCGCCGAAGACACCAGCGATCTGCCCGACAGCCCCCTACCACCGGCTCCCTCGCCCACCGGCTTTCGCTGGGGTGAATGAGATCTCGAATCGGCATAGAGTGTCGCGGGGAGAGGGCGTTGTTGGTCGTTGAGTTCCGCCAGGACTGAGGCTGGTTGCTGTTGAGCCGGCCGTTGCTGAGGTCGGTCGCCGCTAGAGCCGGCCGTCGCTGAGGCCGGCAGTCGCCGGGGCCGGCCCTACAAGAACCGGGAGGCCACAATGCGCAATGAATCCCGCGGCCGGACGGTCGCACGTAGCTCCTTTCTGATTGCCGCACTCATACTCGCGACTGCGGTTTTTCTCACCGACTGTCGCTTTTCAGTGCCGGCCGCCGGCGGCAGCGACCTCACCTTCGAGGTCTCGGTGCCAGCCGAGCTAGCTCCGGAACCGCTCGACGGCCGCGTTCTTCTTCTGATCTCGAGCCAGGCGGAGCCCGAGCCGCGCTTCCAACGACTGCGCAGCCTGAATACACCGCAGATCCTGGGCATCGATATCGACGGCCTGGCGCCCGGAGAGCCCGCCGTGATCGACGCCGAGGCCCTCGGCTTTCCGTTCGAAAGCCTCGCCGAGATCCCGGCCGGCGACTACTGCGTGCAGGCGGTGCTCAACGTCTACACCACCTTCGAGCGCGCCGATGGCCACACGATCAAGGCCCACATGGACCAGTGGGAAGGCCAGCAGTGGAACCGCTCACCGGGCAACCTCTACAGCCAGGTGCTGCAGGTCCACGTCGACCCGGCATCCGGCGACACGATCAGCGTCGAGCTTACCGAACGCATGCCGCCCATCGAGCCGCCCGAAGATACCCCCTTCGTCAAGCACATCAAGTTCCGCAGCGACATCCTCAGTGACTGGTGGGGGCACGACATGTTTCTCGGCGCCGTGGTGGTGCTGCCCGAGGGCTTCGACGAGCACGCCGACGCGCGTTATCCGGTGGTCTACTGGCAGGGACACTTCCCGCGCACCTTCCGCGGCTTTCGAGAAACACCACCTGGGGACGATGTTCCCGAGAACCGCCGCGCCTCCGAAGAGAACCGATACCGTCTCTTCCAAGAATGGCAGTCGGGGAATCTCGGCCGCTGGCTCATCGTCTACCTGCAGCACCCGACGCCGTTCTACGACGACTCCTACGCCGTGAACTCCGCCAACAACGGCCCCTATGGAGACGCCCTGACGCGAGAGCTGATGCCACGCGTCGAGGAGCAGTTCCGCGCGATCGGCGAGCCGTGGGCGAGGGTGTTGTCGGGAGGCTCCACGGGCGGTTGGGAGTCTCTCGCCTGGCAGGTCTTCTACCCCGACATGTTCAACGGCACCTGGACGTTCTGCCCCGACCCGGTCGATTTTCGCTACTTCCAGATGGTCAACATCTACGAGGACGACAACGCCTTCTACCCCAACTCGGAGTGGAAGAAGAGCCCGGTGCGCCCTTGGCAGAGGCAGACCGATGACCAGGTGAGCTTCAACCAAAAAGACGCCAGCCATCTCGAGGCGGTGCTCGGCTCGCGCGGCCGTTCGGGCGATCAGATGGACATTTTCATGAGTGTCTACGGGCCGGTCGGCGACGATGGCTACCCTCGCCTTCTCTACGACAAGTGGACCGGCGAGATCGACAAAGAGGTGGCCGAGTACTGGCGCGAGAACTACGATCTTCGCTACATCCTCGAGAACAACTGGGAAGAGCTGGGCCCACAGCTCGAAGGGAAGCTCCACATCTACATGGGCACGATGGATACCTACTTCCTGGAGCCGGCGACCGAGCTTCTCGAGGAGTTTCTGGAAAGCACCACCGACCCCTACTACGACGGTTCATTCACCTGGGGCGAAGGTCAGCCGCACTGCTTCTCCGGATTCGCGGAGTTCCCCGGCCAGACTTCCTACGAACGCGTCCTGCCGCTGATGCAGGAGCGCATCCTCTCGACGGCACCCGCGGGCGCCGACGTGACGAGCTGGAGGTACTAGAGGTACTGGAGTACTAGGCGGCGGCTGCAAGCCGGGTGGCACCCAGGGCCTGCACAGGGGGCGTT
>CALAKE010000685.1 GCA_937922775.1 uncultured bacterium
CATCAGCCAGCTGAAACGCAAGGAGAGAACGGACGTCGAGCTGTTGTTCACCGCCATCGAGCCGTCGATCGGTGACAGCGAGTTCTTCCTTCGCAAGGCGATCGGCTGGGCGTTGCGCGAGTACGCCAAGACCGACCCACACGAGGTTATTCGCTATGTTGCCGCGAACAGGGACCGACTGAGCCCTCTGAGCCGGAGAGAAGCGCTTCGCAATGTGGTCAAGGCCGGTCTCCTCGACGCGATTCCCTAGCCGCGCGACCGAATCCGGCTCACCTTCCCCGCTGCTGCGCCCCCGCTCGAGTCACTCCACATCGGGCAGATCGGTTTGGGCTTCTTCCCCAGGCCCACCATCCTGCCTGCGGACGACGATCTCCCGCTGTGGTACCGGAATCCTGATGCCGGCTGCCCTCAAAGCCGCATTGGCGGCCACCGCTACTTCGCTGGCCGTTTGCAGCGAGCCGGCGATGGGCATCCAGTAGCGCAGCGAGAATCTCATCGTACCTTCGACGAAACCTTGGAACAGGATCATGGGCTCTGGGCTGTCCAGGACAACCGGATGCTCTTTTACGACTCCAGCGAGGATCTTGATGACTTCCTCGGGAGGGGTGCCGTATGCGACGCCGAGGCTCAACTCACGACGGCGCACCTGGTCCGAGAGCGTCCAGTTGGTGACCTCTTTCGAGATCAGGTCACCGTTGGGAACGACAACATCCGCACCGTCGAAGGTGCGTATGATGCTGGCCCGGATACCGATGCGTTGCACGGTACCGAGAAGCTGACCGACCTCCACCATGTCACCGACTTTGATGGGACGCTCGAAGATCAAGATCAGGCCGGAGATGAAGTTGTTGACGATGTTCTGCAGGCCGAAGCCGATGCCTACTCCCAGCGCACCGATCAGCATGGCGATCTGAGTTCCCGTTACCCCCAGTGCTGCCGCCGCACCGACGATGGCGATGGCGCCGATGACGTAGTGGGTCAGCGTCGCTGCCGCCTGGGCCTCACCAACCTGGAGGCCGATGCGGGGGAACACCTCTGCCTGCAGGAGGAAACGGGAGACTCGCGAGACGAGGTGGGCCAGCCACAGAATCAGCACGACAGTGAGGACCTTGCCCAGTGAGATGCTCAGCGCACCCACTGCAACGGAGGCCTCCAGGATAAGGGCGGCCACACCGTAAAGCGGCTCGTAGACGTCGAAAAAGACCGCGACAGCGCGTAGCCAGAGGAACACGGCGAACAAAGCGATGGCCGCCGAGGCCCTTCTCGTGATCAGGGCGCCATGTTCATCGAGACTGCGTAGCCTGGTAGCAAGAGGCGTGAAGGGGAGAGCGGCCAGAATCCCGGTCAGGACAGCCCACAGTGCGTAGGCAAGCACCGCCCCGTAGGCACTGTAAATCGTGCCGCCAACCAGAAGGTTCGCAAGGCGGAGCCAGCCAAGAACATTTCCAACGGCAGATATTCCCAGCAGGATCGTGCCGATCTGCAGACAGCGCCGCGCGGCTCGCCAGCCGGGAGTGAGGTCGTGGGTATCGGGCCATGGCGGCCGCCGCAGGAACCAGACGAGAGTGGCCACCCCGGCGGTCGAGATGACCAGCAGCACGAGCCGATTCAACAGGGTGCCCTCTGGAATCAATGTCAGAACGTGGCCGAAAAAGAAGAGACAGAGGAATCCGTAGAGGCCAGAGCGTACTGCTGACCTGAAGATGCCCGGGACAAGGCGCAGAATAGGGACGAGTGTGAGGATAATGGACAGCTCCCGAACGGTGTCGGGCACGGCTTCGTAGATGAACTGGGTGGCGAACAGAGAGAGCAGGGTGGCTGTTGCCACGGGCCTTGAAAGGACGAATTTGGCCCTCTCGAGAGCCTCGTTGTCGACCTTCCAGCGCAGAGTCCACCTCTTGAGGATCGCCAGCGACAACAGGAGGATGAGGAAGAGGACAACATGGAGGATGAAGTGGTCGACTTCTCCCGTGAGAAACTGTCGCAGGGCCTCGGTGCTGCCGATGTAGGTGTCAGTGGCCTGCTCGATCAGGCTTTCATCGGTCGATTGGCGGGCGAAAGACCAGAGGGGGGTGGTATCCCGAATAAGTAGTCGCTGCCGGGCGGTCGCCTCGGCGTCCTGTAGTTGTCGAAGAACCTCGTTAACGCGCTGCAGCTGCTCCGATACACGTGTCTCCAATGTCAAGAGTGCGGCAAGGCGTTCCTCGAGGTTTGCCGATGCTGTCCCGAGGATTTCGAGAACCGACGTGATCCTCTCTCCCACTCCCTCTGGCAATTCGGTGTCGGCGAGTGAATCTCTCGTTCGTTCCCACAAGCCCAGCGAGTCTCTGAGGCTCGATAGGTTGGCCTGAAGCTCCTCTCGGCGCGGCACCAATGTTGACTGTGCCGAGATCAAACTGGCTTGATAGCGACTCCAAACTTGCGACAGATCTCGGATGCGGCGAACGCTGGCGATCTCGAGGTCGAGCGCCTCAAACTCTGCGTAGGCAACGTCAAAGACGGCGATGGCCTCGGGGAGCCGTTCCTCGGCAGCTACGACATTGGCGATCGGCTCCAGGAGAGTCTCAGTCTCGGCGGCGAGCGCAAGCGCGACTTCAGCACGGCTGGGGACATCCGAGAGCCGAATGGTCTCGAGCGGTTGTGGCTCCGTCTCGGGTGCTTGCGCGGCCTCCTGGGCAGGCGCGGGCGTTGTGGCCTCCTGAGCCGCCGAGGAGAGTCCCACCACCGCAGTCGCGGATATCCACAGCAGCATGGTCACGATGAGCAGAAGGTTGCATCCTCTGAACACCGGTCTCCTCATATCGAGCCGCCTCGAGTCCTCTCGTCTGAACGGGGGCGCAGATCTCTGTGCATGAATGTCAGGAAAGCCTGCTGTGAGCAACCGGCTGAGTCAACCGGCCCCGCCCCGACTAGTCAAACATTCCTGGCTCGTACGCCGTGATGTGGCCAGCGATTGCCGAAGCCGCTACGGTCAACGGGGATGCGAGATAGAGCTGACCCGGGCCGGAGCGGCCGCTGTAGTTGCGGTTGATGGCGCTGACCGTGACCTGTTCGGGGCGGTCGGAAACACCGGGGCCGCAGCCAATGCATGCACCGCAGCCAGGTGCGATGAGCGTAACTCCCGCCGCCTCGAAGGCCTCCACGAGACCACGCTTCTCCGCGTACCGCTCGACCGCCTCGGATCCGAACTGAATGAAAAATTGCACGGAAGACGCCACCCGCCGGCCAGCGTCCAAGGCCTCCTTGACGACCTGGTGGTAAAGCTCCATATCGTCGATCTTGCCCGCCGTGCAGCTTCCGCCGTAGGCGATGTCGATATCGACGGTGCCGAGCTCCGACACGAGGACGCCGTTGGTCGGGTCCGAAGGAATGCCGTGATCAGGGTCGCCGGGGTGAGCGACCATGGGCGCTATTGTCGAAAGATCGATGGTGTGCGTGCCGCCGTCGTACACGGCGTCCGGATCGGGATGTATCGCTCTAGCCTTGTGGGCGGCTAGGTCGATCTCTGGCCGGTGCCTGGCGAGCCACTCCCAGGTGACCTCGTCGGCCTCGACGATTGCGGTTCGGGCGGCGCACTCGGTTGCCATGTTGGTGAGGGTGGCTCGTTCGTCCATCGATAGTCCGGCCAGCCCCGGGCCGGTGAACTCCATGATCCGGTTCAGGGTCGCTTGAGAGCGGGCGTAGTGCAGGAGGATGAAGAGCATCACGTCCTTTGTCGTAGTGTTGGCAGCCAGCTCTCCCGTGAGCTCGAAGCGAATCGACTCGGGAACTTCGACGAGTGTGAAGCCATTGTGCAGCAGGTTGGCATATTCCGTGGCACCGACTCCCCAGGCGAGAGCGTTGTTGCAGCCGCCCATGCAGGTGTGGCTGTCGGTTGCTTGGATGAAATCGCCCGGACTCACCATCTCCTGCCGCGCCACCTCGTGGCAGATTCCCGGTGAAATGCCGTCGCGCGTGAGGAAATCGCGCACGCCAGTGTGTTCCTGAAACTGCCGTTGCAGGTCTCGCATGGTTTCGATGTTGCCGAGAAACGGCTGGAATCGCTTGACGTCGTCCGCATAGACGAGATGGTCCTCGAACGCGGCGAATCGGCCGGCATCGCAGACCGCATAGTCGTCGCCATACTCCTGCCGCAGGAAGTAGTGCACCTGCGCCGAGGTGAAGTCGTGTGAATAGCC
>CALAKE010000686.1 GCA_937922775.1 uncultured bacterium
CGGTCTGTTCGCAGCCTGAGAAATGCCTCGAACCGGTCCCCCTCCCGCCACGCCGCTGTAGGGGGCCTCTCGTAGATCGTGACACTCAGACGGGCTTGCCAGGTTCGCCATTGGTTATCAATGCGGATCTGGCGGACAGACATTTCGACGATCGAGATATCGTTTGTGCATTCAGGGTCGGTGGCCAGTCGGCCGCGGACCTGCCACACGGCGCCCAATCCCCGAGGGTGATCTTCGAGAAGCCGGGCGGGGCTTCTGCTCAGGGCGATGCTGCCCAGAGTCGCCCCCGCAGTGGTGGCTGCGAGGAGGGAAAGAGCAGGGGCAGCGGCTTGGGGAGCGATGAAGCTGAGGGCCGAGAGGAGAATTGCGGCTACGGCGGGCATTGCCGGCGAGAATGTCGAGTGGAGGATCTCTTGGGTGCCCCACCAGGATCCCAGGAGCCATCCAGCCGAGAGAATGGGCAGGGGGGCGCGGATAGATTCAGATTGCGTACGGGCTGAAGCGGGGAATCCGCAGGTCGGTGCGTCGCTGGGACGGTTCGTCAGGGCCACCGTCCCCGGGGAGCGCCAGAGCTTGCTCCAACTGCGTCTCGAGCACCCCTGCAGCTGCGTCCAAGGATTCCGCATCCAACTCGCCGGCCTCGACGCGCACCGCGAGATGCTCGAGGGCGGTCGCTGCCTGCTCGATCGCGCGAGACGCTTCGCCAGGCAGGTCGTCGGCGATGGCCCGACGGCAGGCGCGGGCGACTTCCTGAAGGTGCAGTATCGCCGGCGAGGGCTTCTGGGCGTCTCGCTGGTCTCGAGACTCCTGCGATCCCGCATGGGTCCGACAGTATTCCTCCCACGTCGTCTCGACGTGCTGGGTGCAGTAGCTCAACGTGTTGAGTCGATCGGGCCTGGGGCCAGAGGCGGCAAAACGATCGAAGGCTTGGTTGATGCCGCGCAGCACGACAGGCAGCGGGATTCCTTCGTCGTGCCAGCGCTGGATGAGTTGCCAATCCTTGGGCGAAAGAATCAGCGGCCCACCGCGTCGCTGGCCGAAATGCTCTTCGATGCGCTGGAAGTACTCAGTCTCCTCGCGCTCCGCCTCGGCGTTGCCGTTTCCTCCGTCCTCTGGGCTGTGAGCTCGGTACATCATGCGTTCACAAAGACATCTCGGGCCGGCACGCTGGCCAGTTGCAGGTATCGGCCACCCTCAATACGATGGCCACGGTTGTCGCATTGTCCCCCGCAGCGCAGATCATGGCCACCCACTATCACGTTGGCAAGCTTCCGAACCAGGCACTAGCCAGGCTTCTGGCGGATCACTTGGAGGCGGAGGTTCCCGACATTCTCGTGGGTCCGGCCGTTGGGGAGGATGCAGCGGCAATCGATCTGGGGGACAACTGTCTGGTTGTCGCCAACGATCCCATCACCTTTGCGACGGAGGCCATCGGCCACTATGTCGTGCACGTCAACGCCAATGATGTGGCGACCATGGGTGCTCGACCACGCTGGTTTCTGGTTACGATTCTCCTGCCGCCGGAGTCGACTGACGCCCAGGTAGAAGAAATATTCGTGGACGTTTCAGCTGCCTGCCGCGAGGTGGGCGCCGCGCTCTGCGGCGGCCACACCGAAATCTGTGCCGGCCTCGAGAAGCCGCTGCTTGTCGGCACGATGATGGGCACGGTCCCCTCTGACAAGGTGCTCCGAACCGGTGCCGCGCGGCCCGGAGACGGGGTCTGGTGCACGAAGAGAGTCCCCCTCGAGGCCACCGCTCTCCTGGCGCGCGAGCAGCCCGACTGGGCTCGTGGGCATCTCGGACCGACTCGTTGGCGGCGTTGTATGGATCTGCTCCACGATCCGGGCATTTCGGTTGTGAAAGAGGCATTGGCGGCCGCCGCTGCAGGCGCTCGGTCTTTACATGATCCTACCGAGGGCGGGCTTGCCACCGGTCTGCACGAGCTGGCCGACGCTGCTGGGGTGGGGCTCGAGATTGACCTGGGGGCCCTCCCTATGGATGCCGACGGCATCGCGTTGTGCTCGGCGGCGGGTGTTGATCCGCTCGGAGCCCTGGCGTCGGGGGCATTGTTGATCGTGGGTTCGAGGGAGCAGGGTGCGGCCATCGAGGCCGCTGTCAGAGCGGCCGGGGTTGAATGCAAGCCGATCGGGGAGATTAGACCGGCCAGCGAGGGACGGAAGCTCGTAGACGGTGGACGGAAGATGGAGCTGCCGACATTCGCTGTCGACGAGATCGCTCGCTGGTTCAGTGAGAGTGGCTAGACCGCTCGCCACACCGTCTGATCATGAATCCGCGTCTGCCTCCCGGCCCCTGGCTAGCGATGTTTATCTGGCGTGGGAATGCGCAGGCCGGAGGCCACCGTTGGCGGTGCGGTGCGTTCATCCGCGCCACTTTTCAGCCAGGCTGCGATCTTGTCTGATGCATCCGCGATGCGCTGGCAGCAGGCCTTACAGGTCTCGAGATCCCCACCGATCGGGTCACCGACTTCATCGGGATCAGCCACCTCTCCGCCAGGATCGGCCGTGAGGACGGTTTCTTCTTTGAGAGGGGCGAAAGATCCCAGTAGACGCACTCGATCCGCGGCACCGGGCACGAGCGCCGTGACCTCCGCAGCCTGCCGGCGTGACATCGTGAAGATGTAGTCGCTTACCATCACATCCTGGACCGTCAGCGGACTCGATCGCAGGTCGGACATATCCAGTCTTTCGACCTCCCAGACTGCGAGCTGCGCGAGAGGGCTCGGAGAATCATCTCCCATGGCGTGGGTGCCGGCAGATGAAACCTCCCAATCCGTCTCCGGCAGCCTGTCTCTCAGAAGCGCTTCGGCCATCGGACTGCGAAACAGGTTGCCAAAGCAGACCGTCAAAATGCGCCCGCGCCGATCCGCGGCCATCTCGTCTTTGCTCGTGTCCTGCTCTGCCGGGTCCTTGCTCGTCGGAAGGTTCATGGGCATACCGATCGCTGACGCATGGCGGGCGTCGAGGGTGGCGGGGGATCAAGGGGGTAGTCGACGGTGGAGTCCATGGGTGCTCGTTTGTCCGAAATGCGAGGCCATACTAGCATGGCCTGTTCGCCCTCCCGCGTGGGAGGCCATTGTTACTATGCCGCTCGAGGGAGCCGATCGCCGGCGCGCTCGAACGGTGAGGGAGTAGCTCAGCCGCAGATGTCTTTGTCCAAAGCCAGTGACGCTGCGAACCGACCGATCGTCATCACCGGAGCCAGGGTCCACAATCTCAAGAATGTCGACCTCGAGATTCCGGCTCAGCGCCTCGTCGTTTTTACCGGGGTATCAGGGTCGGGAAAGTCCAGCCTTGCGTTTGACACGCTCTACGCCGAAGGACAACGCCGCTACGTCGAATCACTCTCGGCCTACGCACGACAATTCCTCGAACGGATGGAGAAGCCGGACGTCGACTCGATCAGTGGTGTTTGCCCTGCCGTGGCCATTCAGCAGCGGGTTCCTCCGCGCAGCTCCCGCTCGACCGTCGGTACGACCACGGAGCTGACTGATTACCTGCGATTGCTGTTTGCCAGGGTCGGTACCACAGTTTGCCCGAGCTGCGATCGCCCCGTTGGGGCCGACTCTCCGAGTAGTGCCGCGGATCTGCTTCTCGAGCAGGCCGAGGGGCAACGGGTCATGATCTGCTTTCCTCTGCATCTGCCGAGAAAGCAGAGCCAGCGTGCGGAGCGCTTGATGGCGCTCCTGAAGCAGGGTTTCCGGCGTCTATGGTGGGATGGTGAGGTGCGCGAGGTTGCGGCTCGACACGTTGCGGCTACGGCGAAGGAGATCGCCGGTATCAATGGCGAGGTTCTCGTGGACCGTCTGCGGCTCGCGCCAGAGAACCGAGAACGTCTGCTTGATTCTCTCGAGATCGCGTTCCGCGAAGGGGATGGTCGCGCCGTAACTCACATCGTTCAGGTCAGTGAGGACGGCACCGATTCGACACCCGACTCTCATCCTTTTGACAGGCGCTTCCGATGTGCCCACTGCGATCGAGACTTCCTGCGTCCGGAGCCACGACTGTTTTCGTTCAACAATCCCTACGGTGCCTGCCCGGAGTGCAAGGGGTTTGGGAATATCATCGAGATCGACATCGACAAGGTCATCCCCGACAAAACCCTCTCGATCGCCGAGGGTGCGATCGAGCCGTGGACCAAGCCGAGCAGAGGACGGCTGCGCCGGCGCCTCGAGGAGTTCTGTGAGAACGAGAGAATCCCGATGGACATCCCTTGGCAGTCACTCAAGGACGGCCAGCGGCAGGCCATCTTGGAAGGGGGCAAAGGCTACGCGGGAGTATGGAAGTTCTTCGACCGCCTGCGGCGCAAGAAATACAGGATGCACGTCAGGGTCCTTCTCGCACGTTACCGAGGATACGTGCCCTGTCCTGCCTGCCACGGCACGCGTCTGCGCCCCGAGGCCCTCGCTATTCAGGTCGGTCATACGACGCTGCCCCAGATCACCTCGATGAGCATCGATGAGGCGGACGACTTCTTCTTCCGCCTGCAGCTTTCGTCGGGAGAACAGCAGATCGCTGCCCGCCTGCTCGAAGAACTGGGTGGGCGGCTTCGCTATCTCGTGGAGGTCGGTCTCGGCTATCTCACACTCGACCGGCTGACTGGAACCCTGTCAGGAGGCGAGGCCCAACGTATCAACCTCGCCACCTGTCTCGGCTCCGCGCTGGTGGGCGCGATGTATGTGCTCGACGAGCCCAGCATCGGGCTGCACGCGCGCGACAACGACCGCCTCATCGGCATACTGAAAAGACTCAGGGATCTCGGCAACAGCGTGCTGGTCGTGGAGCACGATCGCGGCATGATCGAGGTCGCCGACCACGTCGTCGATCTGGGGCCCGGCGCCGGGGTGCAAGGCGGCGAGGTTGTTTTCGAGGGATCTCCCGACCAGCTGCGCCAGGCAGACAGTTCGATAACGGGAGCATACCTGCGTGGTGATCGGCATGTTGCTGAACCGCCGCGGCGGCGACCGCCGAACGGGACCCTGGAGATCGTCGGAGCCACCGAGCACAACTTGAAGGACATTACGGTGAGTATCCCCTTGGGGCTTTTGTGCTGCATCACGGGGGTTTCTGGATCGGGGAAGAGCACTCTCGTCCACGACGTTCTGTTCGCCGGTCTCAAGCAGCGGCTGGGGGCCTGGAAGCACAAAGTGGGTGCGCACCAGCGGATCGAGGGTGCAGACCAGGTCAAACAAGTTGTGCTCGTCGATCAGTCGCCGATCGGCCGCACGCCGCGATCGAATCCCGTCACCTACGCGAAGGCCTTCGACGGGATCAGGAGTGCCTTCGCCGGCACGCGCGAGGCACGGGCACGCGGATACGGCCCGGGTCACTTCTCTTTCAATGTCGCGGGTGGTCGATGCGAAGCATGCCAGGGTAACGGCGAGGTCGTCGTGGAGATGCAGTTCCTCCCGGACGTGCGCCTGCCGTGCGAGGAGTGCGAGGGTAGCCGCTATCGCCGTGAGATCCTCGACATCCGCTATCGCAACAAGACGATCAGCGAGGTGCTCCAGTTCACCATCAGCGAGGCTCGACGGTTCTTTTCGGATGTCCGCAGGGTTAACGATCGTCTCAAGGTGCTCGAAGATGTCGGTCTCGGGTACTTGCGCCTGGGACAGCCGTCGACAACCTTGTCCGGGGGTGAGGCACAACGCTTGAAGCTAGCGGCACATTTGATCGAGGGCGCCGGCGCCGGGACTCTCTACCTCTTCGACGAGCCCACAACCGGTCTGCATTTCGACGACATCGCCAAGCTTCTGTTCGCCCTCAACCGGCTCATCGATTCGGGGGCCTCGGTGGCGGTCATCGAGCACAATCTCGATTTCCTGAAGACCGCCGACTGGGTGATCGACCTCGGCCCCGAGGGTGGAGATGCGGGTGGCATGGTTGTCGCCGAGGGCATCCCCGAGGAGATCATCGAGGTAGGAATCTCGTACACGGGTAGGTATCTACGCCAGGTGCTGAGTCAGGAGGCTTGCGGCGGGAAATCGCCGACCTGTCGCAAGTAGGAAGCATGGTTGCGCTTCGTCTCTCCGATGCTGTCGCCGCCGAACTTCTCAATGCAGGCGTCTGCGATGATCAACGCCACCATTGCCTCGCCGACGATCGCAGCCGCCGGCACCGCACACACATCGGAGCGCTGAACGACGGCTTCGGCAGGCTCGCCGTCGACGATGTCGACCGACGGCAGAGGCTGGCGCAGCGTCGACAGAGGCTTCATGAATACGCGCACGCGCAGATCGCCTCCGAACGTAATGCCACCCTCGAGACCACCGGCACGATTGCTGGGGCGATAGAACCCACCCTGCTCGCGATCATAGTGAATCGGGTCGTGGACCACGGACCCTGGATGGCCTGCGGCCCAAATGCCGTCTCCGATCTCCACGGCCTTCTGCGCCGGAATGGACATCATTGCTTGCGCAATACGGCCGTCGAGCTTCAGATCCCATTGGGCATGACTTCCCAGCCCCGGGGGAAGGTTGAAAGCGATTACCTCGAAAGTTCCACCCAGAGTGTCCAGCGAATTCCCGGCGGCATCGATGGCGTCAATCATAGCCGCTTCCGCCTGGGCGTCCGCACATCGCACCGGTGACGCCTCGGCGCGCTCCATCACGGTCTGTACCGGCAGCGTGGTGCCGGCCTCGAGTCCGGCCCCCCCAATCCTCGTGACGTGGCTCGTGATACCAACTCCCAACTCGGCGAGGAACATCCTGCAGAGCGCCCCTGCTGCCACGCGCGCGGCGGTCTCGCGCGCGCTGGCGCGCTCGAGGATGTCACGGAGATCAGCACGGTCGAACTTGAGCCCGCCGGCCAGATCTGCGTGGCCGGGGCGAGGACGGGTAACACGGCGACTGTCAGCAGCGCGTCCCGGAAGATCTCCGCTCTCGGCCGTGGTCCCTCCGGGCATCGGGTCGGTCGCCTCAAGCGGCTCCACGCCCATCACGTGTTGCCAGTTCGTCCAATCTCGATTTTCGATCAAGAAGGCGATGGGACTGCCAATTGTGTGGCCATGACGCACTCCCGCCACGAAGCGAGCACAGTCGCGCTCGATCTTCATGCGCTTGCCGCGGCCGTAGCCTCCCATGCGCCGCACGAGATCTTCATCGATGGCGGCCAGATCGATGGGCAATCCGGCGGGCAATCCCTGGAGGATTCCTACGAGCATGGGCCCGTGGGACTCTCCCGCAGTCATGAAGCGAAGAGCGCGAAGCGTCATAGTCATTCACCTTCCCTATCGCGGGCGAGTATAGGGACGTGCGTTTCTGAGTGTCAACGATGTCCTCGCCAACTGTATGTATTCGGCTGGAATTGTACGCGGCAGGGGGCTATCGTTGCGCCATGGAAATCGGAACAAACATAGAGCGCATCAGGCAGGACCGTGGGATGAGCATCGCGGACCTGTCAGAGGAGGTGGGCGTCGATCCGACCCACCTGAGGCAAATCGAGGCCGGACAGGACGACTCCCTCTCCCCCGAGATGCTGGTGCGTATCGCGAGAGGGCTCGCTGTAGAGGTCGGAGCACTCTTCGGCGAGGACGGCGAGATACAACCTGTGGAGCTCGAGATGCTGGCGGCTCCAGAAAACGTTCCTGGGGCGCTCGCGGTATACCTGCGAAACAACCATCGCAACCTGACATTGGATGAGCGCGTCTATCTGGAGAGGGTGCTGAGCGAGTCGGAATCGAGCTCTCTGCTCAGGAGGCAGGGGGAGTTCTACGATTTCTGGAACGACCAGATACAGGCATTTCGCGGCAGCCCGAGTCAGGACCTGCTCCGGTTTTCTCTGGGGATCCATCCCGACTACGGGCCGGAGACTCGCGATCTGATCCCGCAGGTCTGGGCCGTGGCAGAGGTCATCATCAGGGACTTGGCGCCCGCGGCCATTCGCGACCGCGAGGAACCGCGGGACTGAGACCATGATCAAGATCCTCAACACGGCGCAGATTCAGACCTGTGATCGAGTCGCCATTGACGACTACGGAATTCCCGAGCTGGTGCTCATGGAGAACGCCGGCACCCAGGTTGTGGAGGCCATGGAGGAGTTCTTCGGGTCGGATGCGCCCGGGTCGGTGGCCGTTTGTTGCGGGAAGGGCAATAACGGTGGTGACGGCTTCGTCGTGGCGCGACACCTGTTCAATCTCGGCCTTGATGTACACGCTTACCTTTTCTCCAGCGCGGACCAGCTAGAGGGCTCGCCAGCGACCAACTACGCCATGGCGCAGGCGCTGGGAGTCCCGACTACCGAGATTCCCGATGCCGAGGCATGGGAAAGACACTTCGCCGTCCTGGAGGGCTACGACTGCATCGTGGACGCG
>CALAKE010000687.1 GCA_937922775.1 uncultured bacterium
AGGTCTTGTTTGCCGAGCCTCCGCCCTTGGCGAAGGTGATGAAGTGGTACTCGTTCCCCGGCTCGGAGTAGACATCGATCTGGGCCGGCAGATTCGTGCCGGTGTTTTTCTCTGTGTACATGTCGAGAGGAGCTACCTGCGAGTAGCGCAGGTTCGCCTCGTTATAGGCCTCGTAGATGCCGCGTGAAATGGCCTCCGCATCATCGGCCCCGGTGAAGACGCTCTCTCCCTTGTGCGCCATGACAATCGCCGTGCCGGTATCCTGGCAGCTCGGCAACACGCGGTCAGCAGAGATCACCGCGTTCTTGAGGTGTTCGTAGGCTACGTAGCGGTCGTTGTCAGACGCCTCCTCGTCATCGAGAACGTCGCGAAGCTGCTGCAGATGGCCGGGGCGGAAAAGGAACTCGATGTCTAAGATCGACTCCTTGGCGAGGAGGCGCAGGGCTTCCGGGTCGACCTTCAGGATCGTCCGCCCCTCGACTTCCATGGTGGAAACGTGGTCCGACGTGAGCTTCCGGTACTCGGTGGCGTCCTCACCAAGCTCGAACATCTCTTGATACGTGAACCCGGACATGGAATTGTCCTCCTCTCGCGAGCGAAAATCTCGTGACTCGTAAGGAATGATGCCTCCCGTGCGGCACTCACAGAGGCTTCGGCGACCATCCAGCGTTCGTAGCAGATTAGTGAAATAATAGCATCACGTCCGATTTGAGACGTGCGGCCAGCAGGCAGTTTCGCCAGTCAGGGAGTGACCCATGCGCCAGCCCGTCGTTCTCATCACCGGTGCTGCTGGAGAGATCGGCCACGCGCTGATCGAGCGGCTATCCGAACACAGCGGTGTTCCTGTGGTCACCATCGACCTGGCAGCACTCGATGAGCCGCTGCCGCGCCTTGTCTCGCGCGAATTCACGGGCTCCATCCTCGATCGCAATCTGCTCGAGAACATCCAGGCCAAGTACCAGGTTGACCGCATCTATCATTTGGCGGCGCTCTTGTCCACGCGGAGCGAGTTTACGCCCGTGACGGCGCACGAGGTGAACGTCACAGGTACGCTGAACCTGCTCGAGTTTGCGATGCAGCAGGCTCGCAGCCACGGACACCCGGTGATGTTCTTCTACCCGAGCTCGATCGCTGCCTACGGCGTCAGGCGCGGGGATGAGCGCGCTGAGCACCCGCTCCTCGAGGGCGAATTCAACTGCCCCACAACGATGTACGGCTGCAACAAGCTCTACTGTGAGCACCTCGGTGCCTACTACGCCAACCACTACAAGCAGCTCGATGCCGAGGATCACTCCGGAAGGGTTGATTTTCGCTCGATCCGCTTTCCAGGCTTGATCAGTGCTCTGACCGTGCCGTCCGGTGGCACGAGCGACTACGCCCCCGAGATGATCCACGCGGCTGCCCAGTCGCAGCCCTACGCATGCTTCGTGCGTCCTGATACGCGCATCCCCTTCATGACGATGCCCGACGCCATCAGCGCCATGTTCGCGCTCACGGAGGCCCCCGCGGAGAAGCTGACCCAGTGCGTCTACAACATCAGCGCTTTCAATCCGACGGCCGAGACAATCGAGGAACTCGTGCGGAAGGCGTATCCGGAGGCGGAGATCACCTACGAGCCTGATGCACGGCGACAGGCGATCGTCGATTCCTGGCCGCAGGCGGTCGATGACAGGGCTGCCCGCGGCGACTGGGATATGTTACCGAGCTACGACCTCGAGAGCGCCTTCGCCGAATACCTGATTCCAACCATCGCCCAGCGCTACGCTTAGGGACGGCGTGACTCCGCTGATATCCCAGCCCGCGCCTCCGGGCCCGAGTAGTGGGGATACCCGCTACATATCCACCGCGACGCCAATGGTGCCCTGGGTCTTCTTCAGCGGAACTCGTACCAGCACCCAGGCGCAAATCACGAATACGAGCATCGCCAACCATCCGCCCCAGGCCTCCAGGAAACCCGTCGGGTCCAGGCCCAACCATGAGGTCGCCACCGAGCTCACGCCCCCGGGCGGATCCGGCGGCAGGACGAAGTAGAGCGACGCCAGGACCACTGCCATTAGCGCCTCGCCGCCGATCAGGCCGGAGGCGATCAAGGTGCCCGTGTTCTCGGAAACCAGCGACTCCTTCTCGCTGAACTGGCGCCGCCGGCGGAGAAGCTCCACGACCCAGGCGAGCACACCGCCGACAAAAATGGCCGCAGTAGTGTCGAAGGGCAGATACATGCCGACAGCGATCAGCATCGGCGACGGCGATTTGATGAGGACCAGAGAAAGGCCGAAGGCGATACCGATGCCGATGAGCGCCCAAGGCATGTTGCCACCCACGATTCCTGTAGCGAGCTGTGCCATCAGGCCGGCCTGAGGTGCGGAGAGGTTCTCTCCTCCGATTCCCCCCGGCACGCCGTTGTGCAGAAAGATCATGGGCCAGATCAGGACGAAGGCCACCAGGACAGTCGAGATCATCTCAGCGACCTCCATCTTCCACGGTGTGCCGCCGAGTAGGTGTCCGACCTTCAGATCCTGAACCATGTCGCCGGCCATGGAGGATGCGCAGCACACCACGGCAGCAACTCCGAGCACGGCGGCAACCCCACCGACCCCGGTGATACCGAACATGACCATCAATAGCGCCGCGATGATCAGAGTCGACAGGGCCAGGCCGCTGATCGGCTGGTTCGAGCCGCCGATCAGTCCGACCAGGTAGCCACCCACGGCGGCAAACAGGAATCCCGTCACCGCCATGACCAGGGCAGCCACGACGGCTCCGACCAGGCTGCTTGTGAAATACCAGTAGAGAGCAGTCATGGGGAAGATGGTGACCAGCACACCGATGCTGATCCACTTCAGCGAAATGTCGGTCTCGAGCCGTGACTGTTCGCGTCGCTCGCCCGCCGTCTCCGTCCCTTTGCGGAAGTCGTGTGCGACGCGCAGAAAAGCCTCCGTCAAAGAGCCCCGCAGACCGATCAGAGTGTGTACCGCTCCCACCAACATCGCACCGACGGCGATTGGTCGTACATAGTTGCGCCAC
>CALAKE010000688.1 GCA_937922775.1 uncultured bacterium
GCAGAGTGACCACATCCGACGTCATCAAGTCACGAACATATCTCGGAATCATGAGAGCTCACCTCGCGATAGCTTGCCTATTCGACGAAAGTAACATCTGCTCGGCTCACCGTGGCCCTGTGTCTACAAGCGGGTAGCTCCCTGGAAGTTACCATACCCCGTCTCTGGTTCGTGAGCGGCAAGACAACCCTCTGCTCGATTCACGCCCAAGCCCTTGCAGCCACGGCGCGGGTCACAGAGACTGTTTGTTGAAACCACGGCGGGGAAACGTCCGTATTGCCTGAATGGGTGCCATCTCGAGGTAAGTGAGAGCTCCTGGGGCGTGATCGGCACCTGATACTCAGGCAGCCCCGGTAGCCCGAAAGAGCTCCCGAAACCGAGCCTTCATGGTTGATATTCCGCGCGAAACGAAGAGCAAGACCCTGAAACGCATCCTCTACGGGGGATCCGCGCTGGTCGCCCTGGTTCTCATTACGGTCGGGCTCTCGCGGCTGGAGCGTGCCGCCCCCACCGTAGACCGCGCGACCCTGTGGTTGGATACCGTGAAGCGGGGCGAGCTCCTGCTCGAGCGCCGCGGACCCGGCACACTGGTACCGGAGGAGATCCGTGCGATTACCGCTCGGACGGCCGGTCGCGTCGAGGAGGTCATTCTGTTGCCTGGCGCAATCGTCCAACCGGAAACCGTGATCCTGCGGCTCAGCGATCCGGACGTCGAGCTGGCGACGCGCAATGCCGAGTGGGACCTACAGACGGCAGAGGCCAACTACCGAGATCTCGAAGTGCGAATGGAAACACAGCGGTTGCAGCAGCGTGCGCAGGCCGCCGCCGTGCAGGCCGAGTACAGCATCCAGACTTTGACCGCCGAACGTGATCAACAGCTCTACGATGAGGAGCTGATCTCCGAGCTGTCGCTCCGTCTATCCCTGACGCGGGCTGATCAGGCCAAGACGAGGCATGAGATCGAGCAGGAGCTTCTGCGCATCCTCGATATCTCGATTCAGGAGCAACTCGGCGTGCAGCAGATGCAGGTCGATCAACTACGCGCCCGCTATGTGCTGGCGCTTTCTGACCTCGAGGCCCTCTACGTCAAGGCTGACATTCCCGGCGTTCTGCAGGAGATGGAGATGGAGGTGGGCCAGTCGGTGGCCCCGGGCACCGTTCTCGCGCGGGTCGTACAGCCCGATGATCTCAAGGCGGAGCTGCGCATCCCGGAGGTTCAAGCCAAAGACATTCAGATTGGCCAGAGGGCCATCGTCGATACGCGGACTGCCGAGATTCCGGGCATCGTGACGCGCATCGACCCGGCTGCACAGCAGGGTACGGTAACGGTCGATATCAAGCTGCTCCTCGATCAGATGCCGAACGGCAGGCTCCCCGACGGGGCGCGGCCGCAGCTCAGCGTCGACGGTACGGTCGAGATCACGCGCTTGCCCGACGTGTTGTACGTGGGCAAGCCCGCCTTCGGGCAATCGAATAGCACCGTCGGGCTCTTCAAAGTCGTGGATCAGGGTGAGTACGCTGTACGGGTGAACGTGCAGCTCGGGCTCGGCTCAGTCAACCTGATTGAGGTCATTCAGGGACTCGAGGAAGGCGACGAAGTCATTCTGTCGGACATGTCACGATGGGATTCCGTCGATCGCGTGCGGCTGCGCTAGGTCACCCTTTGGCACGCCCTGACCGATTGAAACGAGTACACGTTGGAAGGTAGTCACGGCAACCGGCGAGCAGCATAGCCAGTGAAAGGAGCACCTGATGGGTGATCCGTTGATCCATCTGGATGGCATCAGCAAGATCTTCTACACGGAGGAAGTCGAGACGCATGCGCTCTCGGATATCAACCTCAGCATCGATCCAGGCGAATTCACATCGATCGCTGGTCCGTCGGGCTCGGGAAAGACGACTCTCCTGTCGCTGCTCGGGCTCCTGGACACGCCCTCGGAAGGTCAATACACGCTCAACAAGGAGCCGGTGGCCAATCTGACCGCCTCCCAGCGTGCTCGCGTGCGGAATCGTGAGATCGGCTTCATCTTCCAGAGCTTCAACTTGATCGGCGACCTGACGGTTTACGAAAACGTCGAGCTTCCCCTCACCTACCGGGGCATGGCCAAGAAGGAGCGCAAGGAGCGGGTAGAGGCGGCGCTCGAGCGCGTCGGCATGTCGCACCGGATGAAGCACTATCCGAGCCAGCTATCCGGCGGTCAGCAGCAGCGCGTGGCAGTGGCCCGGGCGGTCGTAGGCGCGCCGTCAATCGTCCTCGCTGACGAGCCCACGGGTAACCTCGATTCGGGCAACGCAGAGGCGGTGATGAACCTGATGGCCGAGCTCCACAGGGAGGGAGCAACCATCTGCATGGTGACGCACGATCCGCGCTGGGGGAGCTATGCCGACCGCACGGTCAACCTGTTCGACGGCCGAGTGGTTGAGGAGGACGTTCTCGCGGATACTGAGCTTACCCGCCACGTGGGCGACGAGGTGGAGGCAACCGCGGAAAGGGAGGCGGAGGAGACATCCCCTATCGGCGGAGACGACCCCGCCACAGGAGCCTAGGTGGGCGGGGGCACACTCAGGAGGGCGGCATCGCTGACGCTGGCGCTCTCCTCACTGACGATTGCAGTTCCAGAGCGCCTGCCCGCGCAACCCGTACCTCCGTGGCAAAGCCCGGACTGGCTCGCGGTCGGCCAGGCATTCCCCGATTTCCCGCTGCCCCGACTGGATGACGGTGCGCCGAGCGCCGTTTCCTCATTCCGTGGCAGGAAGACGGTCCTCCACATCTTCGCATCCTGGTGAGCCGGCTGCCGGCGGCACGTGCCCGGGTGGCACGAGGCGACTCGCGAGCTTCAGGAAAGCGGCCATGTGCAGGTTGTCGGAATTGTTCAGGAGCAACATCCCCATCGTGCCCGCCTCTTCATGCAGTGGAAGAAGATGGGCTGGCCGGTTCTGGTTGATTCCCTGAATTTGTTGGGGACTTCACTCGTTCCCGTCACGTTGTTCATCGACGAACGGGGAATCATCAGAGAGGTTTCGCCGCCGCTGGCAGATGCGCAGGAGCGGTTGCGCCGCTTCTTGCAGCAGGATTTCGCTGAAGGTGACACCGAGACGACAGTTGTCGACTCCCCGACGGTAGTTCCCGATGCTGCTGCTACAGCCGATATCGAGGCGCTCCGGGTCGCGAGCGCTCCGGGTACGGCGGTTGCCCTCCGCAACCTCGCCGATGGCTTGCTCATGTGGGGAGATGAAGTAGACCTCGATGAGAGCATTGCCGTTTACGAGCGCGTCCTGAAGGCGGATTCACTCGATGGCAGGGCGCATTTTCGTGCAGGAGTCGCGTACCGTAGGCGGAGCGAGTCGAGTGGCCGGCATGCGGATGATTTCGGCACAGCCGTGCGCCACTGGGAGGCGGCTCTCGAGATCGACCCCAACAACTACATCTGGCGGCGGAGGATCCAGCAGTATGGGCCCAGGCTCGAGAAGCCCTACCCCTTCTACGACTGGGTGGGGGTTGCCAGGAAGGAGATTCGGGGCAGGGGAGAGGATCCGGTCGCGCTGAGGGTCGAGCCGCGAGGTGCCGAAATCGCTCAACCCCTCGATGCGTTTGTGAGTCGTAGTGGAGCCGAGGAGCCAGATCCCAGCGGGCGCATTCTGCGCGATCCGGGTGAATTCATCGATCTGGAAGTTACGGTTGTTCCGGCGCGCATCGTGGCGGGCACATCGGCCCGGGTTCACCTCGTCTTCCGGCCGCGGTTGACGGCGCAGGCACATTGGAACAACGAGGTGGATGACCTGATGGTGTGGATTTCCATCCCACCCCATTGGAACGCCGACGCAGAGCTCCTGACGGTAGGGAGGCCGGCGCAAGCCGTGAGCCAGGAAGATCGCCGGACCGAGCTGGAAATCCTTGCCAGCACCTCAGTGGTGCCGGGGCCGCAGACGATTCCCGCGTATGCCCTCTACTACGTCTGTGAAGACGTGCACGGAGCCTGTTTGTATCGCCGGCAGGACGTGGAGATCGAGATCGAAGTGCTGCCCGCGCAGGGTTCCGCCAGGTAGGAGGTGATGTCCCAAAAGACCCGCTTCCCACAACAGCGGTGCCTCTGACGAGGGTGTAATCTTGATATTGGTGATCGCGGAGATTCCAGCGATGGCCAATCACCATGCGCCGGCCACACCCACTGCCGACAGGGCGCTGGGCTTGTGCGCGACAACCTCTTTGCGGTGAGACACTGCCGGGATCTCCGGCGATAGTTGGGAGCAGTAGTCATGCGGCGATATCGAGTTGTCAATGACCCTGATACGGGTGAGAGCTACGTACCTGTTTCCTCGATGGGAGCGGATCTTTACGGCATTCCAACGCTGAATAAGGGAACAGCCTTTCCGCTCGACGAGCGCGAGGCTTTCGGCCTCACGGGAATCTTGCCGCCGCACGTCAGCAGCGTGGAAGAGCAGCTCGATCGGGTGTATGAATCGTTCTGCAGCAAGCGAGACGACCTGGCCAAGTTTCTCTTTCTCATTGCGCTGCAGGACCGCAATGAGACGCTCTACTATCGACTCCTGCTCGAGCACCTGGAGGAGATGACGCCGATCGTCTATACACCGACTGTCGGAGATGCTTGCGAGCAGTTCTCCCATATCTATCGCCGTCCGCGAGGGATCTACGTGACCCGCAACGACCGCGGCAGAATCCGGGAGATCATGAATCATGCTCCCTACGAGGGAGTCGCTATGATCGTGGCCACCGATGGTGAGGGAATCCTGGGAATCGGAGACCAAGGGGCGGGCGGCATCGAGATTGCGATTGGAAAGCTCACGCTCTACACCTGCGGCGCAGGTATTCACCCGGCGCGCTGCCTGCCCATCATGCTCGATGTGGGCACCAACAATTCCAGGCTACTCAATGACCCGCTCTATCTGGGGATTCGGCAACCGAGATTGCAGGACGACGAGTATCTCGAGTTCATGGACGAGTTCGTCGACGCGGTGTTCTCCACCTACCCCGACGTCCTGCTGCAGTGGGAGGACTTCTCACGCCAGAAGGCGTGGTCCGTGCTGGAGCGATTCCGAAATCGCACCTGTTCGTTCAATGACGACATCCAGGGTACGGGAGCGGTCACTTATGCCGGTGTCCTTGCTGCCTGCAAGCTGACTGAAACCTCGATCAAGGACCAATCCTTCTGTGTCTATGGCGCCGGCGCCGGTGGTGGCGGCATCATCGAAGTGATCGTCTCTGGGCTGAAGAAGGCGGGCCTCAGCGAAGCGGAGGCACGACAGCGGGTCGTGGCCCTAGATAGCCGTGGACTGATTCTGACGGACCGGCAGCGGCTGGAGCCGTTCAAGCGCATCTTCGCCCGCGAACCCGAGATGGTGAATGGATGGGAGTTGTCCGACTCTCACAAGATCGGTCTCCTCGACACGGTGAAGAACTTCAAGCCCACGGTGTTGATCGGCACTTCCGGGCAGCCTGGCACATTTACGGAGGCGATCGTCAAGGAGATGGTCGGATATGTCGAGAGGCCTGCGATCTTCGCGCTGTCGAACCCGACCTCCAAGACGGAGGTGTTGCCGGAGAACGTTTTCAAGTGGACGGAAGGGCGAGGCTTGATTGCTACGGGAAGCCCGTTCCCACCGGTCGTATTCAATGGCAAGGCATACGGAATCGGCCAGGGCAACAACGCCTT
>CALAKE010000689.1 GCA_937922775.1 uncultured bacterium
GTTGGCGGGAGAGGACTGTTCGGCTTGCTCTTGGCTGCCGGTGGCGTGGTGTTGTTGCTCTGGGAAAGCTTCTCAGGTGCGTTCTCGGTGCAGCGCTATTGGATTGGTGATCTCCTCCTGCTGGGTTCGGCAACCTCCTGGGCCATCTACACGGTCTATTCTCAGCCTCTCCTGGCCAAAATGGATGCCCTGACGCTGACATCGGTCAGCATGGCCGTGGGGGCCGTGCCCCTGTTTTTGATCGCTCTCCCGGACATCGTCGCGATGCGCCCCGCTGAAGTGAGCTCTGGCGCCTGGGCCGGCCTGGCCTACGCCTCGCTCTTCGCTGTGGTCTTCAGCTACCTGGCCTGGTCCCGAGCGGTGCGATTCCTAGGCTCGGTGCGGACCGCCGTGTACCTGAATCTGGTGCCGGTGATTGCAATCTTTATCGCGTGGTGGTGGTTGGGAGAAAGCTTGACCGTGGTGCAGGCAGCAGGGGCTGCAGCCGTCATTGGTGGCATTGCGTTGAGTCGGAGTCGACCATCGAAGCCGGTGAGTTCGCACAGAGCGCAGGATCATGCCGATGACCCGCGATCTTCGCCTCGGTAGGGGTGTGCCGAGAAACGCGGTTCAGAAGTTTGCCCGAGCGGCGTGATGCCGATACCTTAGCAGGGACGCACGACGCCTACCTGGGAGAATGACATGGAACCCCTCACCCTTCGCGATCGACGATTTTGGCTCCAGAAGCAGATCAGCTCCTTGGATGCCGATTCCATGCAGGAGAAGATCCAGGCCCTGGAAGCCGAAGTCCAAGATCTGCAGCGGATCTGCCCGCACGCGCATCGAGAGGATGCAATGGACCAGGGTATCTGGCGCTGTCGGGACTGTGACCTGCAAGGAGATCTGGAAGGCGGTGCTGCTGAGTCAGAAGCGAGCACCGAGGACAGCGGGTAGAGCGCCGCCTCCGGGTTAGCTCTCAGGGTCCATCCGGCCCGCCCCAGGCCGGTGTTCCCCTTTTGGAGGCGAGAGAGGCGATTCCGTCGCCTAGTAGCTGGGCTCCGTGCCGAGAGTCTCTTTCAGCCAGGCGCGAAGGAACCGACGAATGCAGTCGGGCTCCAGGTTCAACACCATGCACACGGCATCGAAACCGGTGTTGTTGCCGAAGATCCAGTACTCCGGATCGCATCCGTCCGCGACGATAGAACGCACCATCTTGGCGGAGAGAGGGTAGCGCTTGGGGTCCTTGCGGTAGGCCATGTAGGTCTTGAAGTCCTCGATCGCTCGCAGCAGGACTTCTCCCCAGAGCTCCGTTTCCCTGACACCTTCCGGTGCGCGATGAGGCTGGATCTCAGGAGTCTGTTCGGGGACGGGCGTCGCGGCGGCCCGTCTCTCAGCTATTAGGTACTGTGTAGAAGTGATCATTACTGTCTCCTTCCGGCTAATAACCTTGTTTCTGCAACTATAACTACAATGTATGATCATCTCTGTCAAGGGATCATAGAAAAAAAGTTAGAGCATCGTTTAATGTCTGATATAGAGCAAAGCTATCCATTGACGTCATAGCATGTACTGATAACGCTAATGACTGCGCGTTGATATTCATCAGGGGCGATTGGTTAGCGGCGAACGGGTCGGGCATAATGTAGTGGTAGCCGATCAGGGCTACCCGAAGGTGGGATCCCGCGCTAATCTGGAACAGGGATTCCCGGGCTATGGATCACCGCCGCTCCAGCCTTTCCTCCGGGGCCCTCGTTCCAACGACGAAAACAAGTCCGCGCCGCAGTTGCGCTCAGAAGGAGAGTCGAGATGGGCTGGTTCGACAATGAAGAGGGTGGGGAAACAGGGAATGCCACGGCCGCCGGGAATCCACAGCGTCCGAACATGAAGGTGGCCGCACCGGCTCCTCCGGGATCGGTGTCCGGCTCTACTCTGGGCCGACAGGTACACATCGATGGGACCATCGTCTGCGGTGAAGATTTGACGATTCTCGGTAGGGTGGAGGGGACGATTCGTGCCAAGGGCACACTCGTGATCGCAGAGAATGCCGACGTCCGTGCCGCGATCGACGGCCAGCGTGTTTTGGTGCATGGCAAGGTCGAAGGCGATGTGCACGGAGACGAGAAGGTGGTGCTCGGACCCACTGCTCATCTGAACGGGAACATCGACGTTTCTGCTCTGGAGATCCTCGAGGGTGCCTATTTCAAGGGCAACGTCGAGATGAAGTCGCCAACGAAAACGCAGGAGCCAGCCCCGCCAAGCAAGAGTGAGAAGCCGTCAGGCCAGGTGGAAGCCAAGGGCGCCTCCGCGGCGCATGCGAAGGCGGCACCTGACAAGAAGAAGGAGGCGGTTTCGGGGGCTGGAGCCCAGGGGTCAGGTGCGCAGGGATCAGGTGCGCAGGGATCAGGTGCTGGCAAAGGCTCCAAGAACGCAGACACGAAACCGGGTGGCGGACCGGGTTCCTGATCGCTCGCGATCAGCGGGGACACATTCAGGATGGCGAATCGACAATCCGCCGAGACTTCCGGGGCGGGAGGACTCAAGCAGGGCGAGTACCAATCGGCCCTCTTTGGACGATTCTGCCGCCAACTCTCCGAGATGGGGCCGGACGTCGCGATCCTGGATCTCGGGCCGAGCACTACGGGGAACGTGATGTATTGGATCGGCAAGGGGCACCCCGTCAGCGCTCGCGACCTGGTGGCCCACGATCCCGTCGAGAAGATGAAGCTCGAGTACCCAGACGCAGCGTTCGGTGGCGTTCTCTGCTGGACGGCGCCCTCGCATCTCGAGCCTGACAGAGCCCGCGAGTTGATGCAGGAGGTAGGCCGGGTCCTGCGACCCGACGGCTGGCTGTTTTCGATATTCGACGGAGATGGCCGCCGCCAACCTTCGGCACAGCGCTACCGTGTCCTCGACGATGACCGGCTCGGTTTCGAGCCCATGCTCGACCGCGAGCCGCCGCGCGCAGTCTTGACTCGGGAGGTGGAGCTTCTCTATCAGTCGTTCCGTGAGGTTCGGGTGATGGTCATGCGGCATGGTTCGCGAGAGGCCCTCGGCCGGCGGCCCTAGCCCCGCTGGATCACGACCCCAGGAAGGACCGGGGCAGGTCCTCGGGGCTTCCCGCAACCTCGCCGCGTATATAGAGACGCGCGACGAGCGCTAGTCGCGCGGGGGCTGAAGGACGCGCTCGAGCTCCTCGAGGTCGAGTGGCGGGACCTCGACCAGGGCCAGGTTCTCCTCCACATGCTCGACGCATGCCATTCCCACGAGGGCCGTCGTCAATCCGGGGCATGATCGGGCGAACTGCAGAGCGCGTTGCGCGTCTGTGGCCTCCGGTCCCAGGTTCCGCCGCAGCCATGGGGGGATTCGTCCCAGCAGTTTCCCCTGGTGCAAAGACCCGCTGGCGAACGCGGTGATACCGAGACGACGCACTGCAGCGAGGGCGGGGAGCGTTTCTTCTCCGATCCTCTGGTTCGGGTGCGCGAAAGCCTCTGGCAGGCCGAGGTTCACGGGCAGTTGCACGGCTCGGAAGTGGTTCGCCACACCCCCAGCTTGCCTGGCGAGGAGGTCGATTTCCTGCATCGACAGGTAGGGCATGCCCGTCTGATCTGCACGGAAAGCCTCCCAGGTCGCGATGCCGTAGCCTCGCAGCCAACCACGCTGGACTAGTGCCTCGAGTGTCTCGAACGCGCCCCGGAGTCGTGAGTAGACGGTGGCCTGATCCGTGGTGCTGAGCTGCGTTTCGGGGTTGTGGAGATAGTAGAGGTCGAGGGTTTCGAGGCCGAGATTCTCCCGGGAGCGTCCGATCTGGTGCTCGAGAAACGCGGGCGTCAAACAATGGCACCCGGCCACGAGGTCGCCGGGCTGGAGGATCCCCGTGTCTACGAAAGTGAGCTCGAAATACGCGGGGGGATCGTGCGGGGGCGTGCTATCGAAGGGAATGAAGCCACCCTTGGTAGAAACGAAAATTTCCTCGCGAGATACTTCGCCGGCAGTGATTGCCTGTCGAATGGCATTGCCGATGGCCCTCTCGCTGCGCTGGCAGCGGTAGTTGATCGCCGTATCGACCACATTGCAGCCAAGAGAGACAGCCCGCCGTATCGCAGCCGTGTAGCCGGCGTCGGTGCTGTCGTCAGCGTCCCCCAGGTAGGTCCCGACTCCGATACTGGAGAGGCGGAGCCCATCAGCGTCGCGAAAATGTGAGGGAGCAGCCTCGCGGAAACGATCGGCGTACCGGCGCGTTCCCTCAGGTGTAGCGTATCCTTCAAGCATCATCAGTGAAGTTTAACAGGGGGGGATGTTGCAGATGCGGCGCAGCCAGGGGGACGACGGTCCGGATGCGGCAGCCGCGGCTGTGGAGGAGGATGAGAAGGTGGTTGACCCTGACATACCGGACGCTGAGCGACAGTCCGGGGCCCACCCGGAACAGGTGCTGCGCTTCGTGGCGCGATTCGACCGCGGGGACTACTGGCTTGCCCACGAGGAGCTCGAGGACCTCTGGCTAGAAGATCGTAGCGACCTCTACAAGGGGCTCATTCAGGTTGCTGCCGCATTCGTGCACGTCGATCGCAACAACTGGAACGGGGCCGCCAAGATGTTCGCCAGCGCCCTCGGTCTCCTCGATGGCTATCCACCTCGAAAGCAGGGCTTCGATCTGGAATCGATTCGGCAGTGCACGAACCTTGCGCTGAATCACGTGGAGGTCCTCAGAAGGACGGGCAGTCGTCGTTTCGATGAGTCGCTGCGGTTCCAGATGGAGTCGCTTTTCGCCGGCTGTGTGGCCGAGGTCATCGTCGAGGAGGTCGAGTTGCCGTATCGAGTCCGCCGGCACGAGCAGGATCCGGAGGGATGAAAAGCGCTGGGCAGACCCCTACTGTCTTGCAGACTGCGAGTCTCACGACAGAATCAGTGCTGCTATATCGGGGTCGAAACGGAGCTGGGACCCGTACCTTCGTAGCGATCGAGGACTGCGTCACGAATCCGAGAAGGAGAGAGCTCGAGGAACAGACAGATCTCCTCGAACCATGGGCTCTCGAAAAAGCTCTCGGGCGCTTCGAGCTCGTAAATGCGATGGAGCTTCTCGCGCTCGCTCGGGGTGAGGGTCGACTGGCTGCGCTTCTGGCAGGAATAGGCCATGTCCTTGATGGCCTTCTGAATTACTGCCACCCAGAGACAGCGGCACGCTTCGTGATCTCTGTCTTTACCGTCGAACGGTCGCATGACCGTCACGGCATGCTCTGCAGCGAAAACGGGCGCGTCGTCTGCCACCGTGCCTCCCAGCGGTTGGCGGTGGCGACATTCTACCAGAGGGGTAGCCGTTGTCTAGCAGGGGGTGGTTCAGAGTTGAGTAAAATGGCAGTTCGATGACCAGCACGCACTATTGCTATGCTCAAGAGAAACGAGAGCCGTTTGCCGCGACGGCCGTCCGCCAGTGAGGACCTCAGCCATGAGTCGAACACGAACGAAGAACAGAATCCCACGATGGACTACGAATGCCACTGTCGTTCTGTTGTTGGTCACCTGTGTGCAGAGTCCTGGGGCCTTGGCCCAACAGGACGAGGGTGCGGCGCAGAGCCGATCTTTCCTCGAGACAGATCGCCTGATCCGTCTCGCCATGGACCTCCCCGTTGATCCGGAGGTCGTTTTTGACGCCTGGACG
>CALAKE010000690.1 GCA_937922775.1 uncultured bacterium
CCGACACCGCAGCGTTGCTGGTAAGGTCCAATGCAATGCGGATACTCGAGATCGAGACCTTCGGCCGCGGAGGACTGATCCATTATGCCTACAACCTCTCGTGCGCGCTGGCCGAGCGCGGCCATGAGGTGACGCTCCTGACCACTGCGGCATACGAGCTCGAGGAGCGAGGTATACCGCCAGGACTGCGCGTCGTGAAGCCCCTCGGTCGTCTCAGCGATCGAGCTGAACGGTCGATGCCGCGTAGCTTCCTTTCTTTCCTCAGAAAGGCAGAGGCTGTCTATGACGCGTTCACCGCTGCCGCGTTCGCGCGGCGACTGGGGCCGGACGTCATCCACTTCCACAGTACGAACTCCAGCTCTCTGATCTACCTCACCTTGCTCCGGCTCCTGCGCGTTCCCGTCGTGTCCACGGCACACGTGGTGACGCCGCATGAGCGGGCCGCTCTGCGGGATGCCATACATCGACGCATACATCGGCTCAGTGATCTCGTCGTGGCGCACTCCCAGTACGATCGCAAGCGGCTTCTCGAGGAGGTCGGCGTCAATCCTGGATCGGTCGTCGTGATCCCACATGGCGAGTACGGCTTTTTCGAGCGCGGTGGTGAGGCGACTGACCGAGAATCAGCGCGCCGGAGCCTCGGTCTGGCCTCGCAGGATGAGGTCGTGCTGTTTTTCGGCTACATCCGAGAGTACAAGGGGCTCGACGTGCTACTGGACGCCTGGCCGGTAATTCTCGCGTCGCGCCCCGCAGCTCGTCTCGTTGTGGCAGGTGACACGGGTCGGCTGGCCCCACTACGTCGTCAAGAGCTGCGCGCCCAGGCGGACGGTTTGGGTGTGGTTCACAGGTTCGAGTATGTTCCGTTCGCCGAGGTGGCGAAATACTTCGTGGCTGCCAACCTCCTTGTCATGCCCTATCGGCACATCAGTCAATCGGGCGTCCTGTACCTGGCCCTGTCTCTGAGCGTCCCGGTGGTAACCACCCGCGTGGGAGCTCTGCCGGAGGTGCTTGACGATGGCGAAAGCGCCTTGCTCGTCCCTCCCGAATCAACGGCGGACCTGTCCGCAGCCATAATCCGGCTGCTCGCCGACCCAGGGCTGCAGGATCGCTTGGCCCGCGGAGGACGGAGGGTAGCGAGAGATCATTCTTGGCCGTCAATTGCGGAGCGAACCGAAGACGAGTTCACGCGATTGGCCGCCGAGTAGGCTGGCAAACGCGTGGCTGGCTCCGGCCGAGTCGCCCAAGAGAGCGTGGGGGCGCCCTGGTCACCCCACTAGGATCTGTCGGATGCGCCGCTCGATCCCGGCAGGGCGGCCCTCGAGGCGCCAGATTGCGTACTGAGAGCAGCAGAACACCGCACCGCCGACGAAGACCTTGATGCATAGCGATAGCCAAGAGCCCCTCTCAGAGAAGAGGTCGAACGGCACCGTTGCGGCGGTTGCCAGCACGACAACCACCATGATCAGTGTCGCGCCAAGCGGGCGCCTGGCCTGCACGATGATGTCAGCGAGGGTGATGCCAAGCGTGCGCTTGAGCAGCCAAGTGTTCAAGTACGAATACAGCACACCCGCCAGAACGATGCTCCATATCGCGCCAATCAGCCCGTACAGGGCCGTCCCCGCGATGAATGCCGGGAGGTGAACCAGCGCATAAACGAAGCTGACCCAGAAGAGCAGTCTCGTCCTCCCCAGTGCCATCACGCACGGCAACGTCATTGACAGCATGGCGCGCAAGCCGAGATAAGGAACGAGGATCGTCAACAGAGCAACGATCGGCGTCCACTGCTCACCGAGTGCCAAGGGCACGAAATCGTTGGCGATCAGGGCGAAACCGAAACCAGCCGGAAGGCTGAGACTTCCCAGTATGTTGATCGATTCGCGAACCGCGCGACGAAGACGACCTTCGTCGTCAGCCAGCCGGCTGAACGACGGAAACAAGAGGCGCTGCAGTGGACTGATCAGCTCTCTAGTGGGGAGAACCCCGACCCTTTGGGTCATGAAGTAGAGGCCGGTATCAGCAATTCCGAGCAGCCGTCCGACGATGATCTTGTCCGTTTCCATGGAAAGTGTCGTCACGATCGTTGTCAACGACAGCCAGCCGCTGAAGGCGAAGATGTCGGAGAACCGGGCGAACGAGATTCTCGGACGGTAGGGCTTGAGGGCATAGCTCAGGACAACGCTGACCAGGTTGCCGGCGAGCATGCCGAAAACGAGCGCCCAGTAGCTGCGGTAGAGGATCGCCACAACGAGGGTAACTGCAACGGCGACCGTTTTGGCTCCGAGCGTGAGGACGGCAAGCCGGGAGTAGACCAGGTCACGCTCGAACATGACGAAGCGCGGATTGGAGAGGCCGGTCAGGAGCGGGCTCAACGCCAATGCGTACAGGACGGCGGCGATACGGGCGTCGGTAACAAAGGGGGCGATCGACACCATGATCAACGAGGCCGCGAAGCCCCGCAGGGCCGAGAGCGTCCACGCGCTGTCGTACAGCCCGCGACCCTCATCCCGCGCTTGGATCAACGCCTTGTTGACATCGAACGCGCTCAAACCTTCGATGATCGTGACGAGGGACGCGGCAATGGCGACGAGGCCGAAGTCATCGGGAGACAGAATGCGCGCGAGGACTACGATCGAGAAAAAGTCGAGTAGCCTCTCGAGCCACCGGTAGCTATACAGCCAGCCGGCACCCACGGCGACGCGGCGAGCGGTATCGGTCATCCCCCGGTACCCTCTGAGCCTGCTGAATGGCCGGGGTCAAACAGGTCGATCATGATCCTCTCGCGCGAGCAGTGCTTCGACGGTATCTTCTGCCACTCTCTTTTCGGCATACAATTCAAAACTGCGCTGCATTTGCCCTAGGTTCTCCGCAAAATGTGGCTCCCACACCAAGCGGTCGAGATGCGCGCGAATCGCAGGGGCGTCATCGCTCCGCCGGTCCCCGGCGATTCCGATGCCGTGATGCACGACCCGTGAGGTGGTGCCCGCCATATCCGTTTCGAAGCCACAGTACACGAGCATTGGCACGCTGGCGGTGACACATTCGTCGACGGTGTTAATGCCGCCATGATTCACCATGACGTCGGTGTCTCGCAGCACCTCCAATTGAGGCACCCAGGAGAAGGCATGAACGTTTCTCGGCAGGGGGCCCAGGTCGGCGACCGAAACACGGTCACTCAGGCTGATCAAGAGATCCCAGTCGCGCCGCTCCGCGACGGCTCTGACGAGACGCTTGAGCAGCCCGAGATCGCTCGAGAAGACCGATCCGAAGGCCGCGAAGATCAGCCTGCGCTCATCCGGGCCGCTACGGCGCCGCTCGATGATCGCATCGAGCCGGGCGCGCTCGTCCTTCGGCACCGGACGATCGATACGCGACTCGAGCACCATCGGACCGACATAGTGGACCCATGATGGCGGACGGTGTGGGAACTCGATCTCCAGAGCGTGCAGGCTCAGCGTAGGGAGTCGACGGTAGGTGAATGGAATCAGCCAATGCGACGCGTCCGTCTCGCGGCCGAAATCGAAATCCGATTCGCGGGCCAATCGAGCCAGGACCGAGAGTCGGTCGCAGCCGACATCCCGAACACAGTGAAGCGCTGCTCTGCGCCGTTTTCTCAAGCGCAGCATGTGCCAAAGGAGTGCCATTCCCGCTCTCGAGCCCTTCCAGCCGATCCCGGGCCGGGCCATGTGGTGCGGGGGAGGCAGGCCGGGCCGCCGCCAGATGGAGACAAACGTGTTCAGAAGGGCGATCGGCACCGCGGCACTGGATGCGGCGATGACGTGCTCGTGCATCTCGCCGTTGATGAGCACGAGATCCGGCTTCGAGTCCTGCACCTCGCGGGCAAACTCACATAGAGCCAGCGATTCCACGGCGCGCTCGCGCCGGCTGCGCAGGTTCACGAGGCGGGATAGCGTGTCAGCGCGACGATCGGCCGCAAGAAATCGGTCATAGCGGCCGGGATCCAGCTCCACGAACTCCAGGTCGTGATGCTCGACCAGCCTGCGGGCTTCAGGA
>CALAKE010000691.1 GCA_937922775.1 uncultured bacterium
TGAGACGGCGTGACAAATCAACATCCTCGAAGAGGGGCAGGGTAGCGTACCCGCCCAGCTGGTCGAATGTCGTCCGCGTGACGAAGATCGCCTGATCGCCTGAGGCAACCCCGGAAAGCCGGCTGCGCCAACTGATCATCCTGCCGACGAGCCTCAGCAGCGGGCGGGGGGAATCCAGACTGACATCGAAAAAGCCACCGATCGCGCCAGCGGCAATCGCCTGCCGAGCCCGGGTGATTGCTTCGGCGCTGATGCTCGTGTCAGCGTGCAGGAAGAGCAGCACGTCGCCCCTGGCAGCCTGGGCGCCGTCGTTCATCTGGACAGCGCGGCCTCGGTCCGCCTTTCGACACGGAAGACCGGCGGCCTCGATGATCTGAACGCTGGAATCGGTGCTTCCGCCGTCTACCAAGACCAGCTCGATGCCAACGGAGTCGGTTGCCAGCAGGCCCCGCAGGTTCTCGAGTAACCCTGGGAGCACCGCTGCCTCGTTATAGATGGGGACGATGATGCTGACGAGCATAGTTCCGTTAGGCTACCATCGCCTGCAATTGGCAGATATCGCCGGATCTTGGCATCTCGGTAGAGGATAGACAGGCAGTTTCATGATACGTCTCGTGGTTCTCGGAAGTGGCGCCTCACTCCCGACCCTGCAGCGGCACAACACGTCCGTGGCACTGCAGCGCGACGGTGATTTGTTTCTCGTCGACTGTGGTGAAGGAACGCAGCTGCAGTGGCGGCGAGCCGGGCTGCGTTTCAGCAAGCTCAGGGCTGTGTTGATCTCACATTTGCACGGGGATCACATCAATGGCCTGATCGGCTTTCTGCAGACGCTCTCGTTGTCTGACCGAACGGCCCCGCTTGATCTTCTCGGTCCGCCCGGCATTCGTGACTACATTCGTGCGGCTCGGGAACACCTCGGCCTCCGGCTCACCTACAAGTTGAACGTAGGGGAGCATTCAGATGGAGTGATCTACGAGGGCAGCGACTACCGCATCGCATGCGACACTCTCGATCATGGGGTGGCCACGCTGGGGTTTGCTCTCGAGGAGGACGCGCGTGCCGGGCGCTTCGATACGGAAGCTGCGGAGAGTCTCGGTATACCAGCTGGCCCACTGTTCGGAGCGTTGCAGCGTGGCGAGTCCGTGACTCTGGAAAGTGGCAAGGTGGTGGAACCGAGCGAGGTTCTGGGGCCGCCGCGTGCCGGCAAGCGCGTTGCCTATTGTGTCGACACGCGACCCACTGAGTCCGCGGTGCGACTGGCCTCAGGGGCCAACCTGTTTCTCTGTGACTCGACATTCGGCAATGATCTGACCGAGGAGGCGGGGCGACGTGGGCACAGTACCGCGGCGCAAGCAGCCGCCATGGCGGTAAGGGCCGGGGCAGAACGACTCTTGCTGATACACATTTCCGCGCGATACCACGACTCGCGGCAGCTCGTCAGCGAAGCGGTGGCGGTCTTTCCCCAGTCGCGGGTCGCTGAGGACCTCATGGAGTTGAGCGTCTGAGGGGGGCGGTAGCCAGTCGGGGAGAGAACGCCTGGTATCGAATGGCAGAGACCTCGTGCAGACGACGATACGACAGAGCGGTTCGAAGATGGCCCATGAGCGGTCCGCGGACGAAACGAGTTGCCCACGGTTTGTCGCGGCTCGATGGGATAAGTAGACTCTGGGAGAATTGGGATCCGGCGGGGGTTCACAATTTGGCACAAGGAGGTACGGGTGCGCATAGCCGTCTGTATGAAGGCGGTGGTCGAGCCGGAAGCGCGCATCGAGTTGAGCGCGGCAGGGGAGTTGCAGAGATCCGAACTGCGCTACGAGCTCAACGAATACGATCTGTACGCCGTCGAGGAGGCCATTCGGGCGAACGAGGCACACGATGCAGAAGTCACTGTCGTGAGTCTGGGCACGGAAGATGTCGTGCAGAGCCTGCGCAAGGGCCTGGCGATGGGCGCTACCAACGCTGTCCACATCAAGACAGATGACGACCTCGCCGACTCGGCCGCCAGCGCGGCGGTCCTGGCGGAGGCGCTGAGGGCGAGGCAACCAGACCTCGTGCTCGCGGGGGTCGAATCGGATGACCTCGGAGGCTCGCAGGTAGGTGTGCTGCTGGCCGAGAGATTGGGATACAACTGCGCCACGATGACGATCGGTGTGGAAATCCCCGGCCCCGACGCGAAAGAGGTCAAAGTGCGGCGCGAGCTGGAGGGGGGCAACTATCTCGACATCGAGGTGGCGCTGCCCGCTGTGTTGACGATTCAGACGGGCATCAACGAACCTCGCTACCCGACGCTCAAAGGCATCATGGCATCCAAGCGCAAGGAGTTGGTGGAAATGACGCCTGCCGAGCTCGGCTTCGGGCAACTCCCGGCCGCCCGTGTCGAGACGGTCGAGCTCTCCTATCCTCCGCCGAGAGAGCTGGCCAGGATGCTGGAAGGTGGGCCCGACGAGATGGTAGCCGAGTTGCTACGGCTCCTACGTGAAGAGGAGAAAGTACTGTGAGTGTCGAGATCTGGTGCATCGCAGAACACCGGGGCGGCGTGCTCGATGCCGACACGCTACAGCTCCTGGGCGCTGCCAGGAAGCTTGGGGGAACGGCTGTGGCCGTGGTTTGCGCGGCCGACCCCGCTCCTTTGGCCGAGCAACTCTCCACGTCCGCTGACAAGGTCATCGCACTTCGTCATGAGGCGCTCTCGGACTTCACGCCTGGAGGTTACGCGCAGGCCATCGCACCCCTGGCGCGTGAGCGGCAGCCGGGTGCCATCTTGATGCTGCACTCTCACTTCCTCGGCCGCGATCTCGGTCCGCTCCTTGCCAGCAGGCTCGAGACCGGCCTCATCAGCGACTGCACCGAGCTGGGTTGGGACGAAGGGCTTGTCGGCTGGCGTTTGGTTTACCGGCGCAAGCTGTTGGCCAAGCAGAAGGCAGCCGGCGCCCCGCCGCACATGGCGACCTGTCAACGAGGCGCTTTCATGCCCGCCGAGGCGAGCGACTCGCCTGGAGAGATCGAAAACCTCGAAGCGGCAATCGAGGCGGACTCTCTCGGCTGGAAAGTTCTCGGCTTCGAAGAGGCAGAGGTCGGTGACGAGGACATCACAGAGGCTGAGGTCATTGTCGTAGGCGGTCGAGGGGTGGGTGACCAGGAGACCTTCGACTCCATGCGGGAGCTGACGAAGTTGCTCGGCGGGGCTTTGGCCTCCACCCGTCCGGTGGTCGACCAAGGTTGGGCCGACCGGGGGCTGCAGATCGGCTCATCGGGCAAGACGGTTCGTCCGCGGCTCTACATCGGCATGGGAGTGTCCGGGGCCATCCAACACGTTGTCGGCATGCGGGAAAGCGACGTGATCGTCGCCGTCAACAAGGATGCCCGTGCCCCTATTTTCGAGTACGCAGACTACGGCATGGTCGCGGACCTCAAGGAGATCCTGCAACGGCTTGTCGAGCAGCTCCGGGAGATGCGCGGATAGTCCGGGAAAGGCGGCGGGACGTAGTTGCGCGTATGCGCCGACATTCGACGCTCGGCCGGGGTCGGTGGGTGAGAGGCTAGCCGAGGGTTACCTCGAGCCATGTCGCCAGTTCCTCGACAGTCTCGACCGCGTGAACATGATCGTCGCGCTTGCCGTCGAGGGTTTCGCCGGCCAGGCGTGCACCCCAGCCCCCGCCCGGCACAAAGGCACAGATCGGCTTGCCGTGCTGCCATGCGTAGGCGATTTCGCTCAGGGTGCCGGTGGCGCCGCCCACGGCCACGACAGCGTCGGCGGTCAGCACGACCAGTACGTTGCGTGCGTAGCCGAGACCCGTAGCAACGGAGACATCGACATACGCGTTGGCGTCGTCCTTCCGGGTGCCCGGCAGGATGCCGATGACTCGGCCGCTGCCCGGCCCGTACACAGCGCGAGCGCCACGACACGCTGCCTCCATGACGCCTCCCAGTCCGCCACAGACCAGGCCATAGCCGAGGGACGCGACGGTTCGGCCAACCTGTTCGGCCAATGCATCTAGAAGCGCGTCGGGCTCACCACTTCCGATCACCGCAACCACTTTGACCTGTTCGTTCATTGGTTCGCCCTAAGCTCTTCACGCGTGTTCTCTAGAAGGCTCTGAAGGGATTGCCGGGGCACGTCGTTGACGAACGGGCGGACGATCCAGCGCAACAGATACGGGATCGTCCGGGTCAACGTAATCGACTCACACTCGATGTATGTGCCTCCATCGCGCTCCAGAAATCGCCAGTAGGAGTTCATGGCCCACATGAAGCCGTGCCCTTCGCCTTCAGGCAGCTCCCGCTCCGACGCCATGCCGGCATCTTCTACCTCTTGTACCCGAGTAGAGTGCGACAGGGAGTAGGCACGGTGGGGAGCGACCCTAACGTAACGGGCTTCATGCTCGGTGTTCATCACTACGGTGATCACTTTGTGTTTTCTGAAGCGCAGAAACGAGCGGAGGGTGTCGCCCCTCCTGCCTAGAAGCCGAGACCGCTCCACTTCCGGGTAGATTTCCGCGTGGCGGTCGTAGTCCTGCACCAGCTCCAGTGCGTCCTCGACGCTCACGCCCTGAAGAAACATCCCTCCCAACCAGTGATGGATGAGGCCATCGCGAATCTCCATCTCGCCACCATTGACGTCGCGGGTTTCGAGGCGCTCGTAGATCAGCTCTCCGCGGCGAAGGCGCGAAAGAGCGGCCGCTCCGTTATCGGTAGAGGCGTGCTGCAAATAGAGGAAGGACCCGGCGGGCTGAGATTCCCGAATGACACGCGCCGCCGTGGCAGCCGCGTATCGGTCGAAATCCGCCCGGGTGTGGTCTTCGAGGTCGCGTGGCGCAGCCGCCACCGAGGACAGCGATAGGGCCAGAAGGGCAATGGACAGCAGAGAGCGGCTCAAGATCCGAGGGGGCGGTCGGATTGCGACTCGAGAATCGCAACCAGGCGTTCGACGGAGTCTACGTCTTCAGGATTGGCCTCGGGGCACATCCGCACGATGCGCGGATAACGCAGGGCGAAACCGCCACTGTACCGCTGGCTGACTTGCACGCCCCCAAACGCGACCTCGAGAACGATTCTCGGCTCAACGGTGTGTGTCGCCACCCGCCGCCTGACCGTCGAAGCCTTGAGCTGCTCTGTGATCTCGCGAATCTCCGTATCGGTAAGGCCGCTGTATGCCTTCGCGACGTCAACGAAACCTCCGGGTCCGCGGACGGCGAGCGTGAGGTCCGAGAGCAGTCCAGCGCGCTTGCCCCGACCGTAGCGTGCAGCAGTAACGACCACATGGAGCGTCGCCACCGGGACTTTGAGCTGCAGCCAGCCGCGGCCTCGAATCCCCGGGCGATAAGGACTGTCCAGGTCCTTGAAGATGGCACCTATGCCCCCGGCTTGCACCGATTGATCATAGAGGGCTTCGATTCCTGGCCGGTCCTTGACGATGGTGGAGGGTAATCTACGAATGGGCGCCTCTTCGGGAAGATCCTCGAGGTAGCATCGTCTTTCCCGCAAGGGCGCATCGATGAGGTCCTGCCCCTCGGCACGCAGCACGTCGAAGACGAAGTAGACCACCGGCACATCAAGCAGGAGCGTGAGAGGCACCTGCGAGCGCCCCAGACGCTGCTGGAGGCTCGAAAACGGAAGGGCCCTGTCCGAATAATAGGCCACGACGCTCCCATCGAGGATCCAGTCGCCCGTAACGTGTTTGGTGACGTCGGCGATCTCGGGAAACAGGTGTGTACACTCCTCCAGGCCGCGAGTGTAGAGCCGCCAGCGTTCATTGGAGATGTGTAGCTGGGCGCGCACACCATCGTAGACATGTTCCGCCTGGAAGGGCGGGGTCATCTGATCGAGGACAGCGTCGACGCTCTCGACCTTGTAGGCGAGCATGGAGCGCACTGGGCGGAAGGAGCGCAGCTCAATGTCCCCGATGCGACCGATGGCGGCTCGGTAGGCTACGAGGCCGATGTCTCCCAGCAGCATGTGGGCTCGTCTCACCGCTTCCGGCTCGCACCTGTAGGCGAGGGAAATTGTTTCTTCGACTCTCCCCGATTGCATGCCCGTGCGCAGCGATCCGATCAGGAGCTTGGTGACGTACTTGGCCTCCAGCGAGTCGGCACGCTCGAAGAGGCTTTCCATATGATGACTGCGCTGGGTGGGCCCCGCGTTGCCCATTCTCGAGAGCGTCTCGGCGACCTCGCTCACGCTCAAGGGTCGCTCCTGCATGGCCTCTGGGTCGAGCTTCTTGAGGGCCGACTCAACTGCCTCCCCAAGGTCTCCCTTGCGGACCGCACTGCGGCGCAAGACTTCCGGCTTCATTCCGGCCCTGGCGGCAACGAGACTGATGATCGTCGCACGCCCGATGCGCGGTGCCGAAGCGCCGGGTGGGAGGGGAGAGCCTGCCAAGAAACGCGCCGCCGTGGCGATCTCCGTGCTGGGGCGAGAGCTCAAATAGGCGGCGGCGCACTGCACCTTCGCCTGAATGCGGTCGAGGCTGGCGAGAGCCTCACACGTTAGAGCGAAAGCTCGCATGGGGGGCAGTCTACCCACAGCGGCGGCCGGCTGCCAGAGTTTTGGCGACGTGTCTCGGTCGTCAGACGCTTGGAGAAGTGTGCCCGCACGAGCTGTGCGATGCTCCTAGGAGCCACCGCTGCCGCCACCCGCGAGGAGCAGTGCGGATCGAGTCTGACCGTCGCGAAGAAGCTCCATCCAGCGGTCGCGCTGCACGGCGAAGCTCTCGAAGTCCTGAGGTGGAACGGGATCCGCAGCGGGGAATTGCACTTTGAGCGGATCGACGAATTGGCCGTTGCGGTCGAGTCGGTAGTCCAGATGGTACCCGCTGGCCAGACCCGTCTTGCCCACGAATCCGATGGTTTCGCCCTGCTTCACCTGCTGCCCCACGTGCAGGCCTTCAGGGAATCGCGACAGGTGCAGGTACCAGGACGTGTAGGAGCCGCCATGGCGGATCTTCACGTGTAGACCGGCTTGCGAGTTCGAGCCCACGAAGCTGACGGTGCCGTCGGCGGTGGCCTGAGCTGGTGTTCCCGGCGGCGCCACATAGTCGACCCCGTAGTGAGGCCGGTTGACCTTCAGGATGGGGTGATAGCGGCGACTGGTAAAACGAGAAGAGATCCGCTGGTAGCGGACCGGTGAGCGCAGGAACGTGCGGCGAATCGAGGCCCCTGCCGGTGTGTAGTAGGCCACCAGATCGTTCTCGTCTTCGTAACGGACAGCCCCAAGGAGATCCCCTCTGATCTCCATCTCGGCAGCCAAGATATCGCCGTACCCGATGAACTCATCCTCGAGGAACCGCTCTTCCACGAGCACATCCATGCGGTCTCCAGCCCGAATATCAGCGGAGAAATCCACATCCCAGGCAAAGATATCGGCGATCTTCTGCGATACGTCGATCGCTCCCTTCCGGCCCAGCCGAGTGCGCCCGAGAGAGCCTTCGAGGTTGCCGTGGATTTGGGTGTGTATGTAGCGCGGACGCACTTCGACGGGAATGGTGACTTGTGAAGCCAGCCAGCCCGTTTCGCCGCGTGCCACCAACATGGCCGTCTGCGCGTCTGGCTGATAACGCAACAGGACCATCTCAGCATCATCCCCGAAGTAGATCTTGTATGGCCTGCCGGCGCGAATGCGGTGGAGGTTGAAGACGGGTTCAGCGGCGCGGATGACCTCGTCGACCGTCGAAGCGTCGAGCCCCGCATCTCGCAGCACGGCGGCGAGATTACTGCCGTAGCGAAAGCTTCCCTCAACCGTGCGCACAGCCTCACTGGCGAGCGAGAGGGGCCATGGGGCAGGAAGGTCGGGAACCGCGTAGCTGGCGCTCACCACAACGGGAGCCGGAAGAGAGCTCTCCGCCGGTTGCAGGGCTCCGGAGGCCAGAAAGCCAGCTGCGAGGAGGATGATCGACACGGCGACCGCAGCTCCGACCCAGGGAAGATCGTGAGAGTCTCTAAGCTTGGTGGGAATCACCAACTTCAGACGCATGCCGAAGGGTGCCTCGCGGTCATTGGGGCGCGTGGGGAGTAACCAGGGGTGTCGGCTAGTCCCGAGAATTATAGAGGCTCCACGGCGTCGATCAAGACAGATCGGTGACGGGAGACGGGGTAGGGGAGGGACGCAACTACGGTCGAGCTTGCGCGACGCCCCGGAAGATTGCTATAAGTACTGCGTCTAGTTGCACTTAGGGGGATGGGTGAAATATGAACGTGTTCTGTAGAGGGTGGTTCTGCGCGGCAGCGATCGTGATGGCCCTGACCGTCGTGATGCCGGCGATTGCACAGTCGGCAGGCGCCGGGGGGGCCTCGAGCATTGATGATTTTGGGCCGGGTGTGCTCGGTATTTACCGCAAGGTCATGGAGATCGAGGATCAGATCATTCGCCACTCCGAACGCTACGGAGTCGATATCGATCTCGCACGTGCCGTGTGCATGTACGAATCTGGGGGCAACGCCAACCTGACTTCCTGGGCTGGTGCCGAAGGATACTTCCAGGTGATGCCGGAGACGCGGCGCCTTCTTCGTGTCGACAGCAACATCGAGGCTGGCATCAAGTACATCTCGCAGATGGTCGAGCGATTCGAGCGAGAGGACTACGCGCTGGCAGCCTACAACGGCGGACCGACGGCGGTCGGTCGCAATCGACCCATG
>CALAKE010000692.1 GCA_937922775.1 uncultured bacterium
GCCCTGAAGTCGGGACGTGGGGTCCTCGAGGACGAGGATGCCTCGATCGAGAGCTTGCAGGAAGCCCAAGAGCGCCTGCAGACAGCCTCCCACGCCATGGCCGAGGCCATGTACCAGAATGCCGGCGCAGGCGCCGGAGCACCGGGCCCAGAGACTCAGGGTGGCGCTGCAGGCGCGGGTGCCGACGAGGACGAGGTCATCGAGGCAGAGGTTGTCGACGATGAGGGTGGCCAGAGCTGACATGCTCTCGCGTGATCTGTACGCAACTCTCGGTGTCAGTGCGGATGCCAGCGACGAGGAGGTCGAGGAAGCCTATCGCCACCTCTCTCGTCGCTATCATCCCGGGATCAACCCGGGCGATGGCGAAGCCGCACTCGCGTACGAGCGAATCGAATCCGCGTACCGGATCCTCAGCGACCCTGAGAGTCGTGCGACCTATGATCGTGATGCGCAGTCTGGACGGCGGCGACCTCCTGTAGTGCCGGCGGACTCGGCCATTTCAGTCGAGGCTGGTGATGGAGTGGGCGGCAGCTTCCGCCACCTCTTCAGCGACCTGCGTGACCACGCAGAACGTGCCAATCCACGGCGTGGCGAGGACCTGCATGCTCGACTGACGATCCCCCTGCTACAGGCAGAACGTGGCCGCCGCACGGCAATCGAGGTGCGGCGTCTGATTCGCTGCCACAACTGTCGTGGCCAGGGTAGGTTGCCAGGAAGCACTTCGAGTCCTTGTGCCCGCTGTCAGGGAACAGGGTCGGAAGTCTTCAGCAAGGGCGCTCTCAGCGTCACCTGCCGTTGCGCGGATTGCGCGGGCGAGGGTCTGCAGCACGGCAGCGCCTGCCCGCAGTGCCATGGCTCCGGTCTCGCCAGCAGCACCCAGGCGGTACCTGTACAAACTCCAGCGGGTGTTGCGGACGGTCAGGTCGTACGCCTTCCAGGGCTCGGTCACCACGGGCCTCAGGGAGGACCCCCTGGCGATCTCGTGATCACCTGTCACGTACAAGCTCACCCGGACCTCGAGCGTCGGGGCCCGAACCTTCACTGCACAGTGAGGATTTCGGCCGCGGAGGCCATCCTCGGGGCCCGCGTGCCGGTGGCTGTGCCGACCGCACCAGACCAGACTGTGCGCATCCCTCCGGGAACACAGAATGGCCGGGTTTTTCGACTTCGTGGCCGTGGCTTGCCCATGTCGGGAGGCCGGCAGGGTGATCTCGTCATTACGGTCGAACTGTGGGTCCCGGAGGATGTCGACGAGGACGCTAAAGCACTGATTCGCGAATTCGGAGAGCGCACGGGAGGCCCCCCGCGACCTCATCCGGAACATGATACGGTGAAGTCATGAGTGAAAACCTCAGACGGCCACGCGGCACCTACATGATCAGCGCGGTCGCAGAGCTGTACGAGATTCACCCGCAGACGCTGCGCCTTTATGAGCGCGAGGGCCTGCTGCGTCCGAATCGATCCGAAGGCAACACACGACTGTACTCTGAAGATGACCTGCAACAGCTCGAGCTCATCCTGACGTTGACTCGTGAGCTCGGCGTGAACCTCGCCGGGGTCGAAGTGATCCTCAACATGAGGCGCAAGATGGAGAGCCTGCAATCCGAGGTCGCGTCTCTCGTGGCCTTCGTCCGCGATGAGCTTCTCAAGGAAGACCGCAACGACCTGCGCCAGCGATTTGAGCAAGCCATCGTCCGGGTGGAACGAGGCTCAATAGTGGTGCACAAGACCTCTCGACCGGAGTGACCTTGCCTCCCTCGACGAAACCAAGCGCGCATCGCGATCTGGATGCGACCACATCCTGCCCGAAGTGCGACGATACAGGATGGGTGAGCAGCGCGGCCGATGATGGCGCCACGACCGTCGTCCGGTGCGCCTGCTACCGCACTTCGCAGATCGCTCGTCTCCTGGAGAGTGCGGGGATCCCGCCACGCTACCAGCACGCCCGGCTCGAGGACTTCGCCGTGACCTCACAAATGGACGACACCCTGGGAGGGGCGAAAGTCACCGCACAGAATTTCGTAGAGAAATTTCCCCGGGTCGCCTATGGGCTCCTCTTCGTCGGGCCGGCAGGGGTCGGCAAGACTCACCTCGCAACCGGCATACTGCGCGAGCTCATCGAACAGCGCGGGGTGGTCGGGAGATTCGCCGACTATCGCGATCTCCTGCGCGCCATCCAGGATTCCTACAACCCTGTGTCTCAGACCTCCGAGCTGCAGATCCTGCGCCCTGTGCTCGACGCCGAGGTCTTGTTGCTCGACGAGCTCGGCACTCGGCGACCGAGCAACTGGGTCCTCGACACGGTCACCCACATCCTCAACGATCGGTATAGCACGCAGAAGCTGACGCTCATCACCACTAACTACCCGGACGAGCCGGAGGCGTGGTCCAACAATCAGACGCTCACTGAACGGATTGGCGCCTACGCGCGCAGTCGCCTCTTTGAGATGTGCCAGATGGTACCGATGAGCGGCGAGGACTTCAGGCATCAGAACGCACGCGCCGATCTGCGGGCACGGTAGGTCCTCGAGCCAGCCGGACTCGAATCTACCCCAGGTCGCCCCAGCGGTGCATCAAGATCGACACCGCAGCCACGCCCGCGGTCTCTGTCCTCAGCACCCGATGTCCCATCCGCACCGCTTCCGCGCCCTGCGAGACCATGAGGGTTAGCTCCTTCTGGCTCCAGCCCCCCTCCGGCCCGATCATCATCGTGACAGCCTGAGGCGGCGACTCCTCACAGATCTCCCGCAACGCACGCGAGCCTTCGCCCGGATGCAGGAGCAACATCGGCGCCGGAACTGCGTCCCACTGCAGCTCTTCGAGAGGCCCAGCAGGGAGAATGTTAGGCACGATTCGGCGATGACTTTGCTCCGCCGCCGCCGCGGCGATTCGTTCCCAGCGCTGATGACGCTTCCGCAGGGCATCGTCTGGTCGCGCGAAGCTCTGGCTACGCTCACTCAGCACCGGCAAAATCGCTGCAACGCCGATTTCCGTGAGCTGGCGAATCAAGAGGTCCATTCGTTGTGGCCGCACGGGGATGGCCTGTACCACCCAACAGTCCAGTGGCGACTCCACGGCCCTGTCGAGATCATGCAGGTGAGTAGCAAGCGCCCGGCCAGGCGTCACAGAGGTCAGGCGTGCCAGGATCTCCCGCCCCTGACCGTCGAATAGGCGGACCTCGTCGCCGGTCCGCAAGCGGAGCACCTGCAGGTGCCGCAATGCTGTGCCCGTAATTGGAATTGGCTCGCTCGCCAAGGCCTCCGCGGGTACGCAGAGGCGGCGACGATCCCGGCTGCAACCGTCACTGTCGGCATTCACCAGAGACGTCCTCCTGAGGGGCACTCAGGACAGCGCTGCCCAACGCTCGATCAGCCAAGAACGTTGCGCAGGCGATCCCACCAGGTCTGGCTTTCCCCCTGCATCACAGGCTCTGCGGTGATCTCCGCGAGCCGCTCGACCAGATCTCGTTGCTCGGCTGAAAGCTTGG
>CALAKE010000693.1 GCA_937922775.1 uncultured bacterium
GATGCGCTGGTCGCCCGAGCGGTGACTCGACGGTGGCCAGGCTGGTGAATTGTGGAGACGATGGCCGAGTACAGGCGCCCAGATCGGCCCTTTCCGGCCCGGCCCTTCATGGCCGGCGTGGCGATTGTCTGCCTGGCTATCGCTGTCAGCGCCATCTACGGCTACGTAACGCTCCTGCGACTCCGAACCGATTATCTCGAGAACCGCGCCCTCGACCTGGTCTCGGCCGTCGACTCCCAGACGCGGGGACGGGGACGAGGCGGGCGGTCTGATCCTTCGGTCTGGCAGCCTGCCCTCGAGGAAGCCCTCGCGTCGCAAGGCGAGACCATTGCCTTTATCCAAGTAGTCAGCCCCGTGGGCGAGCTCGTCGCCAGCGTGGGCGAGCAGCGGCCCGATCAATTGGTCATCGATCGACAGATGACCGCTCCCAGACAGGCGGGCCGAGGAGGGGGGCAGGGCTCAACGTCTGAACGGCATATTCGGGTCGGCTTCTATCCGTCCTCGGTGGCATTTATCACACGAGCCGCGAACGTCCAGGTGGCGGTTGCCGCGGTTGCGATCTTGACACTCCTCGTGGTGGCCGGTTTTTCCCTGCGCACGCTGCACGGCTATCTCGCCCTGCGAGAGAAGGAGCAGAAGGCACAGCACCTGGCAGCCTTGGGCGCCATGTCGGCAACGCTCGCGCACGAGATCCGCAACCCTCTGGGCGCGATGAAGGGGCTCACACAAGTGGCCCAAGAGCAACTTCCCGAGAGCCATGAGGCGCAGGAACACATGAGCACAGTGGTTGCCGAGGCCGAGCGACTCGAGAGGTTGGTCACTGACCTGTTGCAGTTCGCACGCCCGCAGGAGATGGAGCTTGCCGACTTCGACATGCGCGCTGCCGTCGAGCAAGCCTGCGAGATGCTCCAGCCGGACCTCGAAGCCGGGGAGGTCGAGGTCCGAGTCGAAACGGCGGGACACCACAGGATTTGCTCTGATCACGACGGTTTGCGGCAGGTTCTGTTGAACATCCTGCTCAACGCTATCGAGGCCAGCCCGGCAGGTGGTGTCGTGATGGTGCGTCTGACTCAGGGACCGGGTGGGGGCACGGACAGCGGTGTGGCGGTGCTCGTGGAAGACAGCGGTTCCGGGTTGGAGGGTAGGGACCCCGAGGAGCTCTTCGAGCCTTTCGTGACCGGCAAGGTGAGAGGCAGCGGCCTGGGTCTGGCCGTTTCCCGCCGTATCGTGGAACGCCTCGGCGGCAGTGTTTCCCTCGTCGATCGGGCAGAAGGGGGGGCGCGTTGCACCATCCATCTGCCGAGCTCTAGCTCGGGGGCATCATGAGTCCGACAGTTCTGATCGTCGACGACGAGGCTGCACAGCGCCAGCTGCTGCGCGCCGTGCTCGAGAGTGACTACGACGTGGTCACCGCGGCTGATGGCAACGAGGCCATGCAGCTTCTCGAGAAGCGCGCCTTCGATCTTGTCATTACCGATGAGCGCATGCCGAACATGACGGGCTCCGAGCTCATCGGCTGGGCCCAGGAACATGTTCCCGAAACACCCTTCATCGTGCTTACCGCGCACGGTTCCATCGAGACTGCAGTTCAGGCCATCAAGCTCGGAGCGAGCGACTATCTGACGAAGCCCCTGGGCAGCCCTGAGGAGCTGCGGCTCGTCGTGGCCAAGGCCCTGAGGGGGCGTCGCCTGGTCGACGGCAGTCTCGTGCAGCAAGCCGAGATCGAGGCCCGCTTCCCCGACGACATCGTGGCGAAGAGCGACGCAATGAAGGGTGTTCTGACTCTTGCCGGGCAGGTGGCGCCGCAGCCCACGACAGTTCTGCTCACGGGCGAATCCGGCACCGGCAAGGAGGTCGTGGCGCGGTTCATTCATCGTCGCAGCCAGCGCTCGGAAATGCCCTTCGTGGCAGTCAACTGTGCCGCGCTCACCGAGACGCTATTGGAATCGGAGCTCTTCGGCCACGAGAGAGGAGCGTTCACCGGCGCTACGCAGAGCCGTCGTGGCCGCTTCGAGCTTGCCAACGGAGGAACCTTGTTTCTCGACGAGGTCGGAGAGATGGGCACCAGCCTACAGACCAAGTTGCTGCGGGTGTTACAGGAACAGGAGTTCGAGCGCGTCGGTGGAACGCGTACCATCAGCGTCGACGTGCGGGTGATCGCCGCCACTAACCGAGACCCGGACGCGGCGGTGAAAGCGGGTGATCTGCGGGCCGACCTCTACTACCGCCTCAGTGTGTTCCCGATCCACATTCCTCCGCTGCGCTTGCGCAGAGAGGGTGTGTTGCCCCTCGCCGAGCATTTTGTGGCTGAGATCTCTACCCGCATGGGGCAGCAATCCAAGACGCTCAGCGCTGAGGCCGTCGAGCGGATCTGTGCGCACGACTGGCCGGGCAACGTGCGCGAGCTACAGAACGCCATTGAAAGAGCGTTGATCGTTTCGCGAGGCCAGGAAATCCTTGCCTCCGACCTGCCGCTGACGACACAACTGCCCAACTCGACCGGTCCAGGGGACGCTGCGACCACGCTTGACCCTGCTCTTGGCGCTGTCTCCCTTCCGGCCACCCTGGCCGAGATCGAGAAGAACGCCATTCTGTCCGCCCTCGGACGACACGATGGTGACCGTCGCGCGACGGCCCAGGAGCTCGGTATCAGCCTGCGCACCCTGCAGTATCGTCTCAAGGAATACGGCCTGACGAAGCGCCGCTGAACTGCAGCGTTTGCACAGCTTTTCGCATGGCTGGTGCAACCTTTGCACTCCGCACCCGCGAAGAATCTGCAGACGCCTCCCGCCCCATCGCTCTCCGGCTCCTGCAACTCCTTCCAGAGGCTCCCCTCAGAAGCTCTAACCTGCAGTGATGAAAGCGTTTTATCCGGCACGTGGGATCTTCTGGAAAAAGGCGAGCCCCAGGTCTACCCGATGGCTCCAAACGCCCATCGTTTGGCACGCCGTTTGCGAAAGGAGTAGGCGTACTTCCAACTCACAGTGCTCGGCGCAGGCCGACACCAGAGCAAGAAGGGAGCGAACACCATGAGGCTTCTCGCAAAGGCAATTGCGATCCTCGGCGTACTCGCGCTCGTAGTTGCCACGGTTCCTGCGGTGAGTGCGCAGGGTGGAGGCGGGCAAGATGGAGCCGCCATGGCCAGCCAGCAGGGTCAGGGCGGGCAGCAGGGACAACGAGGCCAACGTGGTCAGCAGGACCAGCTTGGTCAGCAGGGCCAGCGTGGCCAAGGACTATCCGACCAAGAGCGACAACTCGTGCGCGCCAACCAGCGGCAGGCCAGGCAACTGCAAAACTGCACAGGCACCGCGGCTGGTGTCCGAAGCAGGGCTGGCAAGATGGCCCAGGCAGGAAAGGGGCAGGGCCAGGCCGGTGGACAGGGTCAAGGTAGTGGGCAGGGTCAGGCCGGTGGACAGGGTCAGCGCCTCACCCCTGCACAGGCCCAGGGGCAGGGCAACCAGATCAGCGAGCAGGTTCGGACGATGTTCGGTGAGCATGATCAGCTCATGCAGGGGTTGAGCAATGAACAGAACTCCTTGCTGAGCGATCAGACTCGCGGCCTGAGCCGCACGCGCAACCGGATCCAAGATTGCCTGGATGGTCTCAACCGGGCGATCGGGGCGGCGAACCTGAATCCGCAGCGTGTGTCAGAGATGGCAGGCGATTTGGCACAGGCCATGGAGACGTGGCAGAAGCAGTATCAACGATTGGGAGAAGACATGGGCGTTCGGTCTGGGCGCGAGGGCTCATAGCAACACGAGCTCTGCCCTCCGTCAGATAGGGGTGCGATCGAAGCTCAATGAAAGGAAGGAGCGGATCCGATGAAAATCTCGATAGGCTGGCAGGTGGCGCTGATGGTCATGATGATCCTGGCGCTGTCCGTCCCACTGGCGGAAGCCCAGCAGGGGCAGGGGCGGGGACAGGGCGGGCAGGGCCGTGGGCGCGGCCGTGGGCCCGCGGACGGGCAGGGTGGACGTTGGTACGATCCCACCACCGAAGTCACACTCACCGGCACAGTCGATGAGGTCCTACTGCAGGCAGGCCGCGGAGGGGCCACAGGTCTACACCTTCAGGTGAGCGATGAGGGTGAGACCTTCGATGTACACGTCGGCCCGACCTTCTACTTGTTTCCTGAGGGTCTCGAGGTCCTGAAAGGTGACCAGGTTTCCGTAACCGGATCCAAGATCGTAGTGGACGGAGCGCCAGCCTTGATCGTCAAGGAAATTTCGAAGGGCGATTTCGCCATTACCCTCAGGGACGAAATCGGCCTGCCTGTGTGGAGAGGTCAAGGTCCTCAGTCGGCGCAAGGTGGCAGGGGTCCGGGCGCTGTCGGCGCGACCGATAGCACGGTGCCATATGGCCGTGGCTACAGTCGCGCCGGCGGTCGTGGCTACGGGCGTGTTTCATACGCGCGTGGTGGCGGCCGCGGTGCTGGACGTGGTGCTACTGGCGTTGGTCTCGGCCGTGGCCCCTGTGGTCGTGGTCTCGGGCGTGGCTATGGGCGTGGTGCCGGCCGTGCCGTGCCTAGTGCTGCGACTCCGCCACCGACGGGGGGCACCGGCGGCCGCTAGCTGGGAATCGACTACGTCGGAGCTCCGCGACCGCCCTCCTGCTGGAGGATCTAGGCCCCTCCAGAGAGAACCCCTAGGCCGCCGAGCTCCGACGAGTCTTCGCCAGCCCCCATTTCTGCCACAAGAAGTAGACGGCAGGGATCACGATCAGCGTTAGCGCGGTCGAGGTGACCAGCCCACCGATCATCGGCGCCGCGATTCGCTTTGTCACACCCGCTCCTGTGCCCACCGTCGACGCCCACATGATGGGCAGCAGGGCCAGGATCGTCGTGCTCACCGTCATCACCTTGGGGCGGACGCGCTGCACCGCTCCTTCGACAACCGCATCGAAGAGCTCGCCCACGGTCGCCGCCCGGCCCTCCCTGGCGGCGTCTTTTTGGCGGCGGTTCCATGCCTCGTCGAGGTAGACGATCATCACCACACCGGTCTCAGCCGCCACTCCTCCCAGGGCAATCACTCCTACCCACACTGCCACGCTCAGGTTGTATTCGAGCCACCAGAGGATCCAGAAGGCGCCGACGAGACCGAACGGCAGCGACAGCATGACGATCAGCGTGCGGCCCAGAGACCCGAAGTGGAAGTAGAGCAGGAAGAAGACCAGTGCCAGCATGACCGGGACCATTACGGTGAGCCGCTGCTGAACCCGCTGCAGGTACTCATACTGACCCGCCCAGGCGATGAAGATCCCCGGCGGAAACTCGACCTCCGCCAGCACGTGCTCCCTAGCCCGCTCGACAAAATCGGTGATCGGCACGCCGCGCACATCCACTGTCACGATTCCCATCAGAGAGCCGTTCTCGTCCTTGATCATCGGCGGTCCTGATTTGGTTTCGATGTGCGCAAGCTGGGCGATCGGAACCTGAGTGCCGGTCGGGGTCGGCACCAGCACTCGGCGCAACGACTGCAAATCGGAGCGCAGATCACGGGCATAGCGCACGCTCACCGGGTATCGCTCTCTGCCCTCGATCGTCGTCGTGACCATCTTGCCGCCGATGGCGCTTTCGATCACCGTCTCCACCTCGGCCACAGTGAGGCCATAGCGTGAAATTGCCTCGCGATCGATCTCGAAATCAATGAAATAGCCGCCGACGACGCGGTCGGCGAACACCGAGGCCACCCCGGGGAAATCGGTGAGCGCCTGCTCGATGGCCACCGCGACCTGGTCGATGCTCTCGAGGTCGTCTCCATACACCTTGATGGCCAGGTTGCTGCGGATTCCCGTGGACAGCATCTCGATGCGAGTCTGGATGGGCATCCACCAGATGTTCGGCATACCGGGGAACTGCAACTTCGGGTCGAGCTCCTCCTCGATCAGCTTCTCCCAGGTCATCCCCGGTCGCCACTCCTCCTGTGGTTTCAGGGTGATCACCGTCTCCGCCATCGACAGCGGGGCGGGATCGGTGGCGGTGGCGGCGCGCCCCATTTTGCCGAACGCGTGCTCGACCTCGGGTACCTGCGTGATGATCCGGTTCATGGTCTGCAGAGTCTGCCGCGCCTCGGCGATCGACATGCCGGGGACGGCGGAGGGCATGTACAGGATGCTGCCCTCGTTCAGCGGCGGCATAAACTCGCTGGAGAGCTGCTGGTACGTGGGCACGGTTACGAGCACAGCAATGACGGCCAGCACCACAGTTGTCTTGCGCCAGCGCAAGCTGGCGCGAACGAGTGGTCCATACAGAGCGATGAGCAACCTGCTGATGGGGTGGCGGCTCTCAGATCGGGTCCTGCCGCGCAGGAGCAGCACCATCAGCACCGGAGCGAGGGTGATCGAAAGCACTGCCGCGAAGAACATCGCGAAGGTCTTCGTGTAGGCAAGCGGCCGGAACAGGCGACCCTCCTGAGCCTCGAGCGCGAACACCGGCAGGAAGGAAACGGTGATCACCAGCAGGGAGAAGAACAGGGCGGGCCCTACTTCCTGGGCCGCCTTGATGATCACATCGGTACGGGAAGGCCGCTCTTCGGGTGGCAGCTCCTGCGCCCGCTCGAGGTGTTTGTGGCCGTTTTCGATCATGACGATGGCGGCGTCGACCATCGCTCCAATGGCCACGGCGATGCCGCCCAAAGACATGATGTTGGCGGTAATGCCCAGGTAATACATGGGGATGAACGACATCACGGCCGCCACCGGCAGAATCAATATCGGCACCAGGGCGCTGCGGAAGTGCAGCAGGAAGAGCAGAATGACAATTGCGACGATGATCCCCTCCTCCACGAGGGTGTCGACGAGAAGATCTACCGCCCGCATGATGAGAGTGGAACGGTCGTAGGTGATGACCAGCTCGACTCCATCCGGAAGGGCTGGTGCGATCTCTTCGAATCGTGCCTTGACGTCATTGATTACCTCGAGGGCATTGGCGCCATAGCGGGCGATGACGATGCCGCCCACGACTTCACCCTCGCCGTCGAGCTCGGCCAAGCCACGTCGCAAACCGGGGCCGAAGTGGACCGAGGCGATGTCGCCGACGCGTATCGGCGTGCCGCTGTCGTCGACGGCTACGGTTGTATTGCGCAGGTCGTCGAGCCCCTTGATGTAGCCGCGGCCGCGAACGACGTACTCGAATCCCGAGTACTCGATGACCTTGCCGCCCACGTCGTTGTTGCTCTCACGGATCGAGCGCACGACTCGGCCGAGGGGAATGCCGACGGCGAGAAGCTTGTTGGGGTCGATGTCAACCTGGTACTCGCGTACAAAGCCGCCGACCGGGGCCACCTCGGCCACACCCGAAACGCTTTCAAGCCAGTAGCGCAAGTGCCAGTCCTGGAAAGAGCGCAAGTCCGCCAGGTTGTTGTTACCGGAGCGGTCCACGAGGGCGTACTGGAGCACCCATCCGATGGCGGTGGCGTCCGGGCCCAGCATCGGCGTAACTCCATCCGGCAGCCCCCCTGATACCTGGTTCATGTACTCGAGCACGCGCGAGCGTGCCCAGTACATGTCGGTTCCGTCCTCGAAGATGACGTAAACGAAGGAATCGCCGAACATCGAGGTGCCGCGCACCACGCGAACCTGGGGGGCAGCCAGCAGGGATGTGACAATCGGGTAGGTGATCTGGTCCTCCACCAGGTCCGGACTTCTCCCCGGCCAGGACGTGTGCACGATCACCTGAACGTCCGAAATATCGGGCACCGCGTCGAGTGGGCTGTTCTGCAGGGCCCAGATTCCCCATCCGATGCCGAAGAAGACCAGCAGGATGGTCAGCAACCGGTTACGTACGCACGCTTCAATCAGTTTTTCGATCATGGTCAGTGGATGTGTGAGCTGGTGGGCCGCGGACGTTCGCTGTCGGCTGGCTCATCACCTTGCTGATGTCCGCCAACCGGCAACGGAACGATGCCGCGCACCTTGCTCTCGGCGTCAATCAGGAAGTGTCCCGACGTAACAACTCGCTCGCCCTCCTCCAGTCCCGCCGTGATGGGAACGTAGCCACCCACCTCGGGGGCAGTCGCTACCTCGCGGGCTTGCAGGCGGCCGCCGCCCAGATCCACGTAAATGACCTGGCGCGTGCCGAAGTCGAGGACAGCCTCGCGGGGCAGCGCCAGAACCGGTCCCGTGCGCTTCTCGAGCACGACGTCGACGTACATGTCGGGTAGCAGCGTCAGGCCGGGATTCTCCAGCACGACGCGCAGCTTGACCGTGCGCGTTCGGGCCTCGACCGTCGGGTAGATGTAATCGACGCGGCCCCGCCACGTGCGCTCGGGATCGTAGGTGAGGCTCAAGGTGGTCGTCTGTCCCTTGCTCACGAAGGGCAGGTCGACTTCGAAGACGTCGACCAATGCCCAGACCGTGTCGAGGTCGGCGATTTGGTAGAGGCGCATGCCGGGGTTCACGAACATTCCCTCGACGGCATGTTTGGCGACGACGTAGCCCCGGGTCGGAGATATGAACTGCAATTCGTCGAGGACCTCGTGGGTCTCGGCGAGACGGGTCACCTGCGCTTCAGTCAAATCCCACAGCAGCAAGCGCCGGCGGGTCGCGGCCACCAACGACTCTGCCCTCTCGATGACCTCGGGTTCGGGGCTCTCTCTGAGGCTCTCGAGCGTATCCAAGGCGATCAGGTAGTCACGCTGCGTGGCGAGCAGGTCCGGGCTGTAGAACTCGAACAACGGCTGCCCCTCCTGCACTAGTTGCCCCATCTCGGCAACATGGAGCTTCTGGATCCAACCGGAGAGCTTCAGATTGACGTCGACCATGCGGTTTTCGTCGTAGGTGATGCGTCCGACCGTGCGCAAGGTCTCGGTCAGGGTCCGACGCTCCGCCGGAGCAGATGACACGGCGATGGCCTGCTGCCAAGTCGGGTCGATGGTGAACGTGGAGCGCTGTCCTGTGGCCGACGATTCGGCAGACGTGCCCTCGGCCCGGACTGGCACCAAGGCCATACCGCAGATCGGGCAGCTTCCCTCTTCTGAGAGGTTCACGGAGGGGTGCATTGAGCAGGTCCAGTATTCGATCAGGCTCTCGTGCTCGTGATCCGCGGTCATCACATCGTCGGCGGGGAGGGGCTCTTCGGCGCGAACAGGAATCAATGCCATGCCGCAGATCGGACAGCTGCCGGATTCTGACAGGTTGACCGAGGGGTGCATCGAGCAGGTCCAGTATTCGATCAGGCTCTCGTGCTCGTGATCGGCCGTCTCGGCCGTATCTGCTCCCCCGCCCGCATACTCCGGTGCGAAGCGCTCGACCAGCCTTTCGACGACCGGCACGTGACTGGCCATGCGCAACAAGGGCTGCCGGTAGTTGACTGCGGCTCCGAGCGCTACAGCCGCCACGAAGAGCGCCAGCGCGCTCCGAGCCAGGCTCTGGGTTCTTGGATTCATTGCCTTTTCTCCTGCTTCTTCCAGGCCCCGATCGGCGGGCTCTTCCGCATCTCCGACGCGGCGCCCGTGCCATTCGGGAATATCTTCGCCAGCTCGGGTGAAACGCTGGTCGCTGCAATCCCAGGAACCGCGAGATCGGGGGCGGTACCCTCGGGGCCCACCGGCGTCTCGGCGAGGTCAGCGAGCCCGACCACACCCACCGCCTCGTAAAGATCCGCCGACGCTCGGCCATAGTCGGCCTCTGCACGAGCAAGGGCCATACGATTCAGAAGCAATGTGCGCTCGTTGTCCACAACGGTGACAAACCCGGCTGTTCCCGCTTCGTATGCACTGCGCGCGGCCTGAAGAGACTGCTCCGATTGAACGATCAGGCTCGTTCGGTAGAGCTCGACGATGCGGGCGGTGGCCTGCAGCCGCTCCCATGCGGCGGCAATACGGGAGCGCACTTGGTCCTGGAGCGCGGCGTGCTCCGCCCTCGCCGCGCGGCGGTTCGCCATCGCATCTTCGATTGCGGCGTTGTATTTGTCGTCGTGGACCCAGGGCAGGGTCGTCGTTACGAGCACCGCGAACAGATGGTCGTAGCCCCCGGAGGCCATGGGCATCAGCCAGTATTCACCGGAAATACCGAAATCGGGCTTGGCTTCCCGTCGTTGCAACTCAACAGATCTCTCATGGCCGGAGATCGTGGCTCCCAATGCTGCGAGCCTGGGGTTGCGCTGTCGTGCGATCGCCAATAGATGCTCGAGCGACAATCCCGCCAGCTCTTCACGCGGAGGCAGAGGATCA
>CALAKE010000694.1 GCA_937922775.1 uncultured bacterium
ACGACACCATGATGGGGACAATCGGCCGGGCTCGGATAGCACCGCCCGTTGCAATCGCGGCCGAAACGCCGCAGATCGAGACGCCGGAGGCCAGTGGCGCCGCCCATTCCTTGCTGAACTTGAAGTATTTCCGGGCCACGAAGTAGACGACCGCCCAGTAGATCAGGTAGGCCTCGACGATGGCGCAGATTCCCCGGAAGATGATCGCCTGGGCCAGCCCGAAAGCTTCCACGGCGCGCACCCCCAAGCCGAGACCCATGATCACGATGGCGATCTTGATGAAGAGCTCGGGCTTGGTGGCCTCGTCGATGCGTCCCACCAGCTTGGGGAAGAAGTTGCCCACCGTCAGGCCTACGAGTAGGGCAAGGATGTATCCCGCTTCGCCAGTCAGGTTGAGTGACCAGGCGATCCCGAGCGATTCCAGCTTATCCGGCGTGGCGGCGATATAGGCGTAATGTCCGAGAAACCAGCAGATGTAGGAGATGATAAAAATGATGGTAAAGCCAACCACGAACCGCGGGATGTCGGCCTCGAGGAAACGAGCCGCAACCGTCATCAGCAAAAGCATGAACACGTAGGTGAAGAGCAGAGACAACCCGCCACTGAGGCCGTCATAGCCAGGTGAGACCGGCTGGAGCGCGGAGCCCGGCGAGAGCCAGACGTTCGTTTTCACTGCCCAGCCCAGAAGGTCGGGGCCCAGGAGCAGCACCATGGCTATCGCGACAATCAAGAGCCCGACCCACAGCGACATCCAGTCTTCGCTCTTCAACATGGAACGTAGACCGCTCATGCCAAACTCTCCTCCAGACGCACCAGTCCGGACCGGGCGTCGGGCGCAGAAAAGGTGAGCTTCGGGAGGCGAGTGACCGGCTGCCAGCGGGGTCTACCAGGTGCGCGGAACCCATCCGTCAAGGTGTTGGCGGCCCGTTCCATCAGCGGCCTCAGCGCTGGTTTCAGCCTAATTCTCCCACTGCAGCCAAACATACCGCACCCATGGTGAGTTCACACCCCGGGGCACAACCGTGGTGGAACAGCGCCGCCTTCGTTGCCAGGCGTCATGCTAAACTCCGGCAACCTCGGCCCTGGTTCTCTGGCATCGACCGGGGTGACACCGAGCTCTCGGAGCTCCAGCGACATAGTGCCCGATGGCCTTCAGAACAGATCTTCCAGCGGTGCCGGCAATGCCCTCGCGGCCTTGTTCGCTCGGCCGACTCCTGGCCGCCACCCTCGTCCTCGCCCTTGCGTCGTTGCCTTCGGCTCTCAGTAGCCAAGAGGACGGTGAGCAGAGCGGGCGGAACGACGTCACGTGGATCGAACAGGTCAGTCCCGGCGTCTTCGACAGCTCAGCGCGTCCCCCCCTCGCCGAGGGCGGAGTGAGCTACCAGGTCAACGCCACCGTCCTCATTCCCCTCTTGATCACCTCGATCCCAATCATCAACCGTGAGGACGTCGGGGTCGGCAGCTTTGCGGTCGCTGACTTCGAAGATAGCGACGGTGGAACGTTGCGCGCCTACGAGTTCTTTGCCGCCTCGAATCCGGACCGCGCCAGGGGGCTCAACCGGCTCGGCTTCATCCGCGAAGTGGCGAAACTGGGATCCGACGGGACCCGATGGACCGCTCAGTTCGGCGTGATTTCAGCCGACCGGGCACAGGCTCAGTCGCGCGAGGACGCGGAGCAGAGCTTCGAGCAAGACCAGAATCTGCAACCGTACAAGATCATCGACACGATGATCGAGCGGCGACGAAACCACGGAACGGTTACGACGCTCATTCTGGAAGGGCGCTGGGAGAGCGCCGATGCGCTTTATGCCGACGTGCGCCCCGAGTGGGCGACCGTGCCACCCGAAAGGGAGCATGAGTTGGAAGATCCCCGCGGCGTACTCTACGAGGAGCCGATCGGCTTCCTGGGCGCCATCCAACTCACGCTGCGTCGTGTCGCGACCACGCTGGCCGCTGGCAACGACCCGACCTCGTTCAGCTGCCCCTACATTCACAAGGGGCAGGTGTTTCAGATGGAGTTTCTCGATCACAAGATCGATCGCCGTCGTCAGGCGCTCTACCTGGAGGCCGGCCTGGTGAGGCCAAATACGGTGGTTCACAAGCTCGAGTACCGTGTCATGAACGACGAGGGTGACGAAGATGAGTCGTTCGAGCTCTGGACCGAGCTGCCGTCCAAGAACGCCGACGACCCGTCGAGCCCACCGATTCTGCCCATTGCCTTCGAATTCAAGCCGCGTGCCTATCTCGCGCTGAAGGCCGTACAAGTGCCCGCTGCCCGCTGACTCGCCTCAACTAGTTCGGCGTACTGAGGCGTTCCTCCAAGTGCTCCTCGATCAGGTCGAGCAAGTGGCTTTCCGGCGGGAAGTCGATCCAGTGGTAGCGCTGGACGATATTGCCGCCGGGGTCGACCAGCACGAACGCGGAGATGCCCTGGATCCGGTAGAGGTTCACCGGCCCGTTGTCATCACCCTCTCCGTCCATGATCTGCGGCCAGGGAATCTCATGCTCCGCCACCGCGGCTTCGAGTGCTTCGAGCTCGTCGTCGAGCGAAACACCGACCACTGCCAGCCCACGATCACGGTACTTCGCTTCCAGCTCCTTGAGTCGAGGTAACTCCTCGATACAGCCTCCTCACCAACTGGCCCAGTAGTTCAACAGGAGGTACTGGCCCGCGAAGTCTTCGAGCGCCACGACGTTTCCCTTGGTGTCGGTGACCTCTGGCCATTGCGCCGGCTCGCCCGGTGCCATCTCGGTGACGACTCGTTTGATGTCGAGAGCGTCCTTGGCGATATCGCTATCTGGAGCCGCCTCGACTGCCGCTTCCAAGGCCACGAGGGCTTCGTCGCGCCGGCCGCTCGCGAGCAGAACGTTACCGCGAAGCCTCTGAAGCGCAGCCTTGCTCTCGGGATTGCTGGCACCGGCAATCTTCTGGTCGGTCAGCTCGATGACCGGCTCGAAGTCCTCCTCTTCCCAGGCGGTGTAGAGCAGAAATACCGACGTTTCCCACATCGGGCTGTCAGGATCGATTTCCCCGGCCAAGGCATACATCTGTTCGATCTCGCCCAGCCGTCCCTTCATCGACAATGCGGCCTGAGCGGCCTTGCCGGCGGCCTCGGATCCAGGGTGTGCCACACGGTAGCGCCAGAGCAGATCCGACCAATCTCGCATCGGGTGCTCGGGATCCTGCGGATCACCGTCCGCCCGACGCCACTCCCTGGCGTCCTCATTCGCGAGGGAGATGAGATCGTCTACGAGCTCGAGCTGGGCCTCATGGGTTGCCGACTCCGCGGGCTCGACCGGTTCGACGGGGGCACCTTGCGGTGCGCAAGAGACGGCACCACCGAGTACGAGAGCAGCGGCGAGAAAGTAGGGGAGTGATCGCAGGGTCAGTCGGCTCATCATTTCCTCCTGCATCCCGATGGAGCGTCGGGGTGCACGTCTGCCGATGTCCAGAAAACCAGGGTCGTGGGTCTGATTTTACCGGATTCGGCCGTGGCAGCAAGCGCAACTCAACGTGGTTGCACAGGCTTGGAGTCATCACTTCGGCTGGGGACAGGTGTCGAGGCGGCCGTCATTTGTCATCATGGAGGATGGAAGTATTGGAGCTCTGGCCGGCGGGTGCCCACCGGCGGGCGCCCACCGGCGGGTGTTCAGCCAAGGAGGAAGCGTAGTGATCCTGAACCGATTGAGATCCACGAGGGGTGTCGTTTCCTTGATCATCCTGCTGTCGCTGGCCGCATGTGCCCCGAGCCGAGACGCGGCCGTGCCCGCCACCGACGAGCCGGCCTTCCCCAAGCTCACCGGTGATTACCTCGGCCAGACCCCGCCCGGCCGAACCGCCGAGTTGTTCGCTCCCGGTATCGTTTCCACGGGAATGCACACCCGCGATGTTGCGATGACTCCAGATGGCCTGGAGATCTACTTCGGCGCGATCATCGGGGGCCTTGCAGTGATCATGGAGACCAGGCTGGTAGACGGGCAGTGGACGCGGCCCGAGGTCGCCTCCTTTGCCGAGAATCCAGCCTCTCTGGAGCTCGAGCCGGCCATATCGCCGGATGGGGAACATTTCTATTTCCTGTCGACTCGTCCTCCAGAGGGCGCCGAGCCCGATCCGGCGGATTTCGGCAGATGGGTGAATCAGGACATATGGGTCATGGACCGGGAGGGTGACGGGTGGGGCGAGCCGTACAATCTGGGCCCGCCAATCAACTCGGACGCTCCCGAGTTCTTCCCCTCCGTAACGCACGACGGGACCATGTACTTCACTCGCGAAGACCCCGAGACGCGCGCCAGTGAGATCTGGAGGGCCCGACGATTGGACAGCGGTCAGGGCGAGGGGTATGCGGAGCCGGAAAAGCTCGGCCCGCAGGTGAACTCGGGCGGTGACCAGTACAACGCGTTCATCGCCCCCGACGAGAGCTACCTCATCGTCTGCACGGCCGGCCGAGAAGACAGCATCGGTGGCTCCGACTACTTCGTGGTATTTCGCGACAGCGACGACAACTGGAGCGAGCCGGTCAACATGGGCGATGAGATCAATACCCCCGGGGGCGAGTGGTCGCCCTACGTCTCGCCAGACGGCCGGTACTTCTTCTTCATGTCGCCTAGACCGCCATCGGCAGATAGCCATCCCGCGCGCCTTACCTACGAATACTTGAAGGAGATCCACAACCGAGCGCCCAACGGCGACGCGGCGATCTACTGGATCGATGCTTCGGTCATCGAGGACCTGAGGCCGGAGTCACACTGACACGGAAAACCTCCAGCCTCGCTCGGGGTTTCCGCTGGCCTGGCTCGAGCCTCACCTGGCCTGCTTGGTGCGTCATTCGGGATTCACCAGGTGGCCTGAAACTTACATTGCGTTCCCCGCGTATGTAATATCAATTGATATAACGAGTGACACAGCGCGAGGTTGACGCATGGCGGCACGAAGACAATCCCGGCGCAATCAGGCTCTCAAGCCCCGTTGGTTCCACATCCTGCTGGCGCTGTCGGACAAGGATCTGCACGGGTCCGACATCATGCGCGAGGTGTTGGAGCAATCCGG
>CALAKE010000695.1 GCA_937922775.1 uncultured bacterium
ATGCCGGGCCGGTCGAACGTCCACTCCTCGACCGTTCGACCTCTGTAGCTGAAAGTCAGCTGGATTCCACCTGCTGTCCCCGTCGGAAGCATGAACGACATTTCCACCACCCTCCACCCTGGTGGAAGTCGCATTGTGTCCCGCTGCTCGAGCCAGCCGTCCTCCGCGACCACCTCCCACGGTCGCGGTGTCAACGCACGCGCTGCACCCACCCGCAGCAAATCGGAGTGTAGTGTCAAACGATATGGTCTTGTGTCGTCTTTCTGAGGCAGGCTGAGCCGCCGCGTGTACTGACCCGGGCCGTTGACCGAAAAGCGAGCAAGACGATATCCGGCCCACCAGACGTCGACCGGCGACAAGCTGCGCGCGCCGGACGTCACCTCGACGCAGATTTCGACCACCAAGCATGAAGCTGGAACCTCCAGTGTGTGCCGGGCCGATGGCTGGAGCCGACGCCGGAACCTGCCGGGTAGTTGGGCGAGCACAGGCCGCATCTCACGCGCGATGCGGGGCCAGGATCTCGGCGTCGACCAGTTGTGCCGAACTAGGGAGAGGCACGCCCACAGATAAGTCAAGGGCGCAACCGGGCGGATGTTGAGGAGAGAACGCTCCCCATCTCGCCGGTAGTGGGCCCTTCCTATCGTCCACGACCATGGCACCCAGCCGTAGTGGGCCTTAACCACCCTGAACGACTCCTCAAACACGAACCTTCTTTGGCTGAGAGTCTTGTTTTCCGGATAAACCCGCGAGTTGGCGAGGTGCTCGTCGAGGAAGTGGAATCTGAATCGACGCCCGAGACGAATCCAATAATCATAGTCCATACACAGGTTGAGCCCTTCATCCAGCCGATATCCGCTGTCGGTCACCGAGCGCCGCCAGAACACGGTGGGCTGGCATATGTAGCACTCGTGCACCAACGTGTCCCAGTTGAACCGGGGGCGGGTCGGATAGGATCCAATCGGCTCATCGGTATCCGAATCCGAAATATACCGAGCCCTGCCGTAAACGAGGTCGCAGGCGGGGTGCTCCTCGAACGCGCGCGCCACGGCGGCGAGGCTGCCGGGCTCGTAGGTATCATCCGAATTCAACCAGCCAATGATGTCTCCTCGGACGCGCTCCAGACCCTTGTTTACCGCGTCGGCCTGGCCGCCGTCCGGCTCCGAGACGTATCTGAGGGCACGCGGATACAGCTGCCGGTAACGCTCGAGCGTCTCGACAGTGCCATCGGTTGAGCCGCCGTCGATCACCCAGTACTCCAAGCGCGGATACCCCTGCTCGAGCACACTCTTGAGGGTGCGCTCGATGAATCGGCCCTGTTGCAGAGACGGCGTGATAATCGATATGAGCGGCGGCGAGCCTGGGGCGGAGAGTTCGGTCAGAGCAGGTCTTCTCGCCGTAATGCTGCGAAATACCTCGAGAGTCGATTTGGCAGTCCGCTCCCATGAGAAGCACTGCGCCCGCCGGTATCCAGCGGCCACCATCTCGCCGTCCTTTCCCGAGGCCACAGCGGCGATGGCAGCGGCAAGCTCATCCGGACGCTCGGGATCAAAGTACAGCGCAGCATCGCCGCCCACCTCCGGCAATCCGGTGGCATTCGAGCAAACGACCGGGCACCCCATGCGCATGGCTTCCACAATGGGCATTCCAAATCCCTCGAACATCGAAGGAAACACGAGCGCACGGCTCATCGCATAAAGCCCGGGGAGCTCCTCGATACGGAGATAACCCAAGTATCGCACTCGATCTTGTAGGCCGGCTGCTCGAATCACACTCTCCCACGGTTCCTCATCTTCCACCTCCGCGCCGGTCAAGACGATGTGCAACGAGAGATTGTGCTGCAACTCGACCAACCGAAGAGCCTCGAACAGAACCTTGTGGTTCTTGTGGGGCCAATTGTTCGCCGGGTAGAAGAGATAGTCGTCGGGTAGCTCATGGCGAAGCTTCAAATCGCGAAGATAACCGCCCGCAGCGGCCACATCAGTCGAAAACTCCGGTGCCGCATCCAAGTGAATCGCGTGTACCTTGCTTGGCGGGACTTGGAAAACCTCGATGATCTGATTGCGAGAAAAGGCAGACTGGGTGAGGACCGCCTCGGCACGCCGCGCACTGCGGGGGTAGTGTTCATTTCGCCAGTCGAGGATCCTCTCCGAGAAGAACCCCGGGAAAGTCTCATGCTGCAGATCCGGGATGTTTACGACTGCGGGGAGTCCGGGGTCGAGCGGCTCGAGGACGAGCAACGGGCAGAACCAGACATCGAGTTGGTGCCGGCTCAGACTTCCCGCATCGAGCGCCGCGAACTCACGATCGTTGAGGACCTGCACGTCGACGCTGGGGCTGCCGACGAAGCTGCTGGCGTTGTAGGCGGCACAAAACAAGGTCAGGTGAACATCGCAATCAATCTGCGGGAGAAGACGCACCAACTGGCGAACGTAGTCCTCGTGGCCCCCGATCTTTCCAGGTCTCAAGGCCTGCAGGTGTATGCCAATTCGCATATCGCTACAGAATGTCTCCGGCCGGCCGGCCATCCGTTGGAGATATTCCAGTGCGGCCTGCTCCAGCAGCCTCCCTTTTCATTGCCCCGTCTTCCCCTTGCTGAGTTCTTCAATCAGCTCTTCTTTGGCACGCTGATCTGCTCTTACGGCCTCAAGCTCCTCCGACACTCGTGAAATCAGCGCTTCCTTTTCGTCTTGGTCGGCACGCACCGCCTCGAGCTCGTCGTTGAGCGTGACAATCAGAGCTTCCTTGTCGTTCTGGTCGGCGCGCACCGCCTCGAGCCTGTCGTTGAGCGCGACAATCAGCGCCTCCTTGTCGTTTTGGTCGGCTCGGACCGCCTCGAGCTTGTCGTTGAGCTGGACAATCAGTGCATCCTTGTCGCGCTGGTCGGCGCGGACTGCCTCGATCTCGTCCGTGAGTCCGACAATCAATGCTTCCTTGTCGCGCTGGTCGACCCTGATCGACTGTAACTCGTCGCTGATGCGTGCGATCAGGTCGGCCTTTGCCGCTCGATCCCGATCCGCTGCCGCCAGCTGCTCGGCTACTTCGACTTGCCGATCAACCAAGCGGATCATTACGGCCGGCAGCTCGGCGACCCCTTTCAGCGGCTCGGCTCGTCTGGGCAGCGCAGAGTGGAGCGCCGCGACCACCCACATGTCGTACGGAAACAGGCTGTCGTCGACCTCGATCACCTCAAACCCGGCCTCTGTGAGAAGAGCGCGGACGGAATCAACCGTGTAGAGAAAGAGGTGCTCGGGCGGCGACAGCATCGGCCAGCTAGCTCCCTCGCCTCGATAACAGGGTGTCTGAAGAAGAAGAACCCCGTCGCCCTGCAATCGATCGACACAGGCTTGCAGCGTTGCGAGCGGCCGCGGGAGATGCTCGAGCAAGTCGATGAGTACAACTGCATCGAATTTCCTTCGCAGGCGCAATTGCTCCAGCGGTCCATGAAGCACCTCGATGCCGAAGGTTTGTCGCACGAACTCGACGGCGTGACCGCTC
>CALAKE010000696.1 GCA_937922775.1 uncultured bacterium
GAAATCCTCCCGTGCGATGGGGTGAGGATCTCAACGTCGCCTGGAAGGTAGAGATCCCTGGCCGCGGCTCGGCGACCCCGGTGATTTGGGACGACCGCATCTTTGTTCTTTCCGCGGTACCCTTGCAGGATGGCGGGCCTGTAGCCGCGAGCGAAGGGGGGCATGGAGGCGCCGGAACCCCGGTGATTCCTCCGCCGCAGCGGCGCAGAGGGCCAGGTGTTCCTCCGCCGACGCTGGAGTTCGTGGTTCTCGCGATCGATCGTGCTAGCGGTGATGTGGTGTGGCGTCAAACAGCGCGCCGAGAGACGCCGCACGAGAACAAGCAGTCCAACAATAGCTGGGCATCGGCTTCAGCGATCACCGACGGTACGCATGTCATCGCCTACTTCGGCTCGCGCGGCTTGTACTGCTACGACATGGACGGAAGCCTTGTTTGGGAACAAGATTTGGGCGACATGCAGACTCGCGGCTCCTTTGGGGAAGGAAGCTCGCCGGCGCTCCATGGCGACACCATCGTGCTGACTTGGGATCACGAGGGGCAGTCGTTCATCGTAGCCCTCGACAAGAACAACGGCGAGGAGCTTTGGCGCGACGACAGAGATGAGCCCACTTCCTGGGCGACGCCCCTGATCGTCGATCACGAAGGCCGGCCTCAGGCGATTACGGGCGCTACGAACCGTGTGCGTTCCTATGATCTTGAGACCGGAGGCATTGTCTGGGAGGGCGACGGGTTGACGCTGAATGTGATCCCGTCCCCGGTTGCCGCCGACGGTGTCGTCTATCTGATGAGCGGCTACCGTGGCAACGCTCTGCAGGCGGTCTCACTCGGGCGGGCCCGAGGAGATATCCAGAGGGGTGATGCGGTGCTGTGGGAACATGATCGCGACACGCCCTATGTCTCCTCGCCACTGTTGTACGGTAATACTCTGTATTTCGTGAAGAGCAACAGCGGCATCCTCTCGGCCTTCGACGTTACCAGCGGCGACCCATACTACGGCCCGGTTCGCCTGGACGGGATTTCAGAGGTCTACGCGTCACCGGTGGGCGCTGCGGAGCGTGTCTACATTCTCGGCCGCGACGGCAACGCCCTTGTGCTTGCTCACGGTCCTGAGCTGCGGGTTCTAGCCGAGAATTCTCTCGATGACGGGTTCGACGCCTCTCCGGCGATTGTGGGCGATGAGATCTACCTGCGCGGCTACCGACACCTGTATCGGATCTCCCAGGACTGACTCGAACCTCACGGCCGCCTGCTCGGGTTGACATTGTTCGTTCCTCGACGTGAACTAGCGGGATCTTCACGGGATTGTCAGGGTGCCGGCCGTTCCTCTGAGGTATGAAGGGACGTCCGCGCCAGCGGCTGATGTCGTACATCCGGCTCGAAGCAAGGAGGATCCTTTGTCCGAAAAGAGGGGATTGAGCGAGAGTGCCTACCGGCCACTGGAGAAGGGCGAGACCTACAAGCCCTACGTTCCGGCGAGCGAGAACCTGATCGAGTTCACAGTTCGGACCATGATAGCCGGAGCCCTCTTCGGCATCCTCTTTGGCGCGGCGAACGCGTACCTGGGCCTGAGGTCCGGGTTGACGATTTCGACGTCAATTCCTGTAGCCGTGCTGACGGTCGCGTTCTTCAAGGCGCTCAGCGCCGCCGGCGCCAACACGAGCATTCTCGAGGCCAATATTTCGCAGACGATCGGCTCGGCCTCGAGCTCGGTGGCCAGCGGTGTGATCTTCACCCTGCCGGCCCTCTTCCTGTGGGGACTCGATCCCGACCTCGCCCAGATGACCTTGCTGGCGATGTGCGGGGGCCTTCTCGGGGTCCTGTTCATGATTCCACTGAGGCGGCTGTTGATCAGCGGTGAGCACGGCAATTTGCCCTATCCGGAAGGCACCGCATGCGCGGAGGTGTTGGTGGCCAGCGACGTCGGTGGCAGCCGTGCCAAGCCTGTGTTCATGGGGTTGCTGGTCGGCGCGGTGTTGAAGTGGCTCACCAGTCTGGCGCATGTAATCCCGGAAGGGGTCCACGTCCCGATTCCTTTCCTCAGGAAAGCCGAGGTGGGGAGTGAGGTGTCAGGGGCCCTGTTCGGCGTGGGCTACATACTGGGGCCGAGGATTGCGACGGTCATGGTGGGCGGCGGGATCCTCTCTTCTGTGGTGATCATCCCGGCTATCGCTTACTGGGGCGGAAGTCGGGCTGTGCCGCTTTACCCGGAGACGGTAATGACCATCTCCGAGATGTCCGCCAGCCAGATCTGGACACGCTATGTACGGTATATCGGCGCCGGCGCGGTGGCTGCCGGCGGGCTGCTGACTTTGATCAAGAGCATTCCGATGATGCTCGAAAGCCTACGCGTAGGGACGCGGGAGATTCGCCAGCGGTTTGATGATCTTTCGCAGGTGCAGGGCCCTGCTTCCGGCGAATCCGATGCCGGGGTCCCGCGCACCGATCAGGATCTTCCACTGAAGGTGATGGGGTTCGGCGCATTGGTCGTGTTCCTGGTGCTTGCCTTCGTGCCGATGGTCTTCGGGCCGCTCTCTTCGTTCTTCGTCCGCATCATCGCGGCACTGCTCGTGGTGGTTTTTGCCTTTTTCTTCGTCACCGTATCCTCGCGAATCGTCGGTCTCGTCGGTGTGACTTCCAACCCGACGAGCGGCATGACGATCGCCTCGCTGCTGGGAACGTCCTCGGTGTTCTACTTCCTGGGATGGACCGACGACATGGGCAAGGCGGCCGCGATCACGGTCGGTTGCGTCGTGGCCATCGCCGCGTCGATTGCAGGCGACACTTCCCAGGACCTCAAGACCGGTTTTCTCCTCGGGGCCACCCCCAAGAAGCAGCAGATCGGTGAAATCATCGGCGTGCTCACCTGCGCTATCTTCGTTTGCCTGACCCTGATCCTGCTGAACGATGCGTATGGATTCGGTACGACGGATCTGCCCGCTCCGCAGGCGACGTTGATGATGCTGGTCATCGAGGGCGTGTTGGATGCCTCCTTGCCGTGGGTGTTGGTCGGCATCGGGGTAGGACTCGCGTTGATCGCCGAGGCCCTCAAGATCCCGAGCTTGCCCTTCGCCGTCGGTGTGTACCTTCCGGTCGCCACCATGGTTCCGGTTTTCTTTGGCGGCATGCTGCGCATGTGGGCGGAACGAACGAGTAGCTCCGAGGACGAGAAGAATGATCGTCGAGAAAGGGGCGTGCTTCTCGGTTCTGGATTGGTGGGCGGCACGGGCTTGTTCGGAGTGGTCATCGCAGCCGTGGCGTACTGGAAGGGCGCCGCGCCGGAAGGATGGGGCACGGCATGGGCCGGGCCACTGGAGCCGATACTGGGGTTGGTGGCGTTGGCACTGCTCATCTTCTGGTTCGCCCGGAGCGTACGTTCGGTCAGGTAGCGTCTCGTCTGAGGAGGATTAGCCGGCAGGCCACCAAACCGGAGGGCTGTTCCTTCTTCAGCGCGAGCCTCCAGCTACCGCTGCGGCAGGATGCTAACGTGCACTCGCGAAGGACGCTGGGCCGAGCGATAGACCCTCTGTGATGCCTTGATGAAGTCTTCCTCTTGCGCCAGGAAGATGTTGTCGACGTAGGTCTGAGGGTTACGGTCGACGAGGGGAAACCAGGTGCTCTGGATGTGAATCATGATGCGATGCCCGCGTTTGAACGTGTGCAAGACATCCTGCAACGGAAGCTCTACCTTGGTGGGCCTGTGAGGAACGAAAGGCTCTGGGTTCGCCGGATCATTGCGAAAGCGGCCGCGAATCGATTCACTGCGCACCATCATGTGGTACCCACCCATGTGCATCCCGCGCCCCAGGCCGCCGTGGTCGGGCGTGTCGGGAGGCAAGACATCGATGAGCTTCACGATCCAGTCGGACCCTGTGCCCGACGTCGATACCCAGAGGTCGGCCAGCAGCGGCCCAACGAGGGTGATGTCCTCCTCCAGTACCTCCGTCTGGTAGACGAGCACATCCGGACGGCGTGACGCGAAACGCTGGTCGTC
>CALAKE010000697.1 GCA_937922775.1 uncultured bacterium
ATTGCGGTTGCGGTACCGGAGCCCGTCGCTGTCGAGGAGCTGCCGGTCGAGGAGATTCTCGTACCGGTCGCCGCCGAGCCGGTTGCTGCACCCGTTGCCGCTGAAGCCGAGGCCCTGCCACTCGCCGGACGTGTCCTTCTGGTTGCCGACGACGAGCCCGACCAGGTCGAGTTCCTGGCCGCCGTGTTCGAGGACAACGGAGCCACCGTCCACCGTGCCATGAATGGCGACGAGACCCTGGCGATGGCCCGCGAGCTCAAGCCCGACCTACTGACTCTCGACCTATCCATGCCGGGACGTGACGTGGGCGAGGTGTTCGAGTTGCTGCGAAGTGATCCTGATCTGGCGGGCCTGAAGGTCTGTGTGATCACGGGACGCCCCGAGCTCAGGAAGCTCATCTACGACCGGACGGCTCGCAAGCCCGAGGGCTATATGGACAAGCCGATCGACGAGGACGAGCTGCTGCTCAACGTCAGAAGGATCCTCGAGACAGGGAGGAACGAAGAGTAGGGCTACTCTTCCCATTGGATCGTAGGCCGGCTACGCCCTGGATTTGCTCCGGGCAAGGCCTGTAATGATTGCGGATGCGCCGGTTGGAAGTCTCAGCGCGTGGAAGTATGCTCGCTGATGCCGATTTGACTGGCGTCAACGACCGGGACGAGATCTATGGACGCTCGGTATCAACAGTACTTCGAGGCAATGCCCGGGTACCTTACCGTCCAGGATCGTGATTTCCGCATCATCGACGCGAACGAGCGCTTCCGGCGCGACTTCGGTGACTGGGAGGAACGGTACTGCTACCAGATCTACAAGAGCAGGCCTGACCGTTGCGAGATCTGTCCCGTCGCCAAGACCTTTCGAGACGGCCTGCGGCACGAGAGCCAGGAGCAGGTCCGGACCCTCGACGGAAGAGAGGTTTTCACACTCTGCTACACCAAGCCGATCCGCGACGAGTCGGGCGAAATCACGGCGGTGATCGAGGCGTCCACGGATATCACCCACATCAAGAACCTGCAGAAACGCCTGCGTCGCAGCGAACAGCGCCACCGATTGTTGTTCGACGAGGCGCCCTGCTACATCACGATTCAGGACAAAGATCTGAACGTCATCGAGGCCAACCGTGCGGCCCAGGAGGCTTTCGGCAACAGTCTCGGACGCAAGTGCTACGAAGCCTATCAACACCGGACCGAGGCATGCGCTCCCTGCCCTGTTCTCGAGACGCTCACGGACGGAAGATCTCATTCTCTCGAGAAGATGATCACCGGGCTCGATGAAAAGCCTCGAAACATACTGATCACTACAGCGCCGCTGCGCGGCCCAGATGGTGAGCTCGCCGGCGTGATGGAGATGGGCGCCGATATCACGGCGGTAAGAGAGCTCGAGGATCGCCTCACCTCGCTTGGTCTGCTCATCGGCTCGGTGTCTCATGGGCTGAAGGGGCTGCTCAACGGGCTGGCGGGCGGAATGTACCTGGTCAATTCGGGAATGAAGAAGGGCAAGGAGGACCGCGTAGAGAAGGGCTGGGCGACCGTTCAACGCAACGTCGATCGCATCAACAGCATGGTGTCGGACATCCTCTACTATGCAAAGGACCGAGTCCCGACATGGGAGACTCTCTCCGCCCCGACGGTCGCGAAGGAAGTCTGCTCTCTACTCGAGAGGCGTGCCACGGAGCTCGAGGTCGACCTTTCTTGCGCCATCGACCAGGATGCCGGGGAGTTCGAGGCCGACGCGCAGGCAATCCGTGCTCTCCTGGCGAATCTGCTCGAGAACTCCCTGGACGCGTGCCGGCTGAACCCGAATCAAACGGAGCACAGGGTCACCTTCGAGCTACGGGGATCCCCGGACCACGTAGAGTTCGAGGTCGAGGACAACGGCATCGGCATGGACCAGGAGACCCGAGAGAAGGCCTTCACCCTGTTCTTCTCCTCGAAGGGAACCGGCACGGGCTTGGGGCTCTTCATCTCCGACAAGATCGCACAGGCGCATGGAGGGACGATCGAGCTCGAGTCCGAATTAGGCATCGGGACCCGTTTTGTAGTAAGACTACCCCGAATACGGCCCGCAGAGCTGGAGCCGGAGATCTCGAACTCATTAGCAGAGGATGCGAACCTGTTGGGAGAGGATGCGATCAATGGCTGACGACGCGAAAACCGTTCTCGTTGTGGACGATGAGCCTGACGCACGCGACTTCCTCGCCACGGTGCTCGAAGACAACGGATACGCCACCGTGTTGGCGAAGGACGGCAATGAAGCAATCTCGATCCTCGAGGCCGGCGCGCCCGATCTGGTCACCCTGGACATTACGATGCCGGAGAAATCCGGCGTGGCGGTCTACAGGAAGCTGAAGGAAAGCGACGATTTGAAGAGCATCCCGGTGATCATCGTTACCGGTGTATCAGGTGAATTCGAAAAGTTCATCTCCACCCGCAGGCAGGTCCCTCCTCCCGAGGGGTACGTCAGCAAGCCCGTTGACCACGAGCAGTTTCTGAAGATGGTCGCGGAGCTCATCGGTTAGGCACCTCAGAGGGTAACCAGGCGCCTGATACTGGCTTGGTTCTGCACGTAATTCCTCCACTCGAAAGTGTAGCTCTGCTGCACGACCCGTGGTAGATTTAGGATATCAGAGTCGTGTATCCGACTAGCCTGCAATCCCCCCCCGCGCACGCACTGGAAGCAGGGTGAGATCTGCAGGCTAAGGCCTGGGAGGGGCTGCTCCGGTGTCTGACGCGGGGCCTCAGTTCGAGACCGATGATCCGGTCATCTCGATCGGCTTGCTCGCCGAAAGAGTCGGGCTTTCAGTTTCTGCCGTCCGAAAATACGAGAACGAAGGCCTCCTCATCGCCCATCGGACTTCGTCCGGCCATCGTCTTTTCTCCCACGAAGATATTCGCCGCGTCGAGCACATCCAACACCTCATCCAAGACCTCGGCCTCAACATCGAGGGTATCCGGAGGATGCAGGCTCTGGTGCCGTGCTGGGACCTGCTGCCCTGCGACGAGGATACGCGCAAGGCATGTACGGCCTACCAAGACACGACGCGGCCGTGCTGGACCGTCAGGGGGATGCAGTGTGCCCCTCAAGGTAATGAATGCCGACAATGTCAGGTCTATCGACTCGGCTCGTTGTGCACCGATGAAATCAAGCACCTCTTGCACGACCCCTCCGAATGTCAGAGCAACGACGAGGTCGTCACGGAGATCTTGCAGAGGATCAAGCACTCCAAAG
>CALAKE010000698.1 GCA_937922775.1 uncultured bacterium
CGATCAGGGCGATCCCCCGCTTCTGGAGTCGAGCACCCAGACTCTTGACGGTCTCGATCCGGATCGTGCTATGGATGGCGACCAGCGAGCCCGCCGCCAGAGTCTGCGTGACCCCCTGGTCGCCGAAGAGGACTTCCTCCACCTGGGCGTCGTCTCGCACGCAGACGTGCACGAGGTCGGCGTGTCGCGCGACGTCAGCGGGCGAGGTGCCAATGCGGGCCGATCCCTCGAATGCCGCCAGTGCCGGGGGGTAGCTGTCGTAGACCGCGAGCTCGACGTCGCTCTTGGCGATCAGCCGAGCCTGGCCGCCCCCCATGCTGCCAAGTCCGATGAATGCTGCCTTCGTGACCACGAGCATACCCCCTCACCATTGGCGTGATGTCGGGTGATGGCCCGTCTTTCGAGCCCGACCCTTCCGAGGCCGGGCCACGTCTTGGCCCGGATCCCTCGTGTGGGTATCACGCCTGAAGTGCAGGCGCTCGTCGGGAGCGTCAGGCGCCTCGGTCGCGCTCAGTAGCGATAGTGGTCCGGCTTGTAGGGTCCGTCGACGTCGACGCCGAGGTAGCTTGCCTGCTCCGGCGTCAAGCGGGTGAGCTTCACGCCGAGCTTGTCGAGGTGGAGTCGCGCGACCTCCTCGTCGAGCTTCTTGGGCAGCACGTAGACCTTGTTCTCGTAGCTTCCGCCGTTCTGGTGGAGCTCGATCTGGGCGAGCACCTGGTTGGTGAAGGAGGCCGACATCACGAAGCTCGGGTGGCCGGTGGCGCATCCCAGGTTCATGAGGCGCCCTTCGGCCAAAACCAGGATGCTGTGGCCGTCTTCGAAGACCCATTCGTCGTACTGGGGTTTGACGTTGACCTTCTGGATGCCCGGGGTCTTCGCAAGGCCGGCCATGTCGATCTCGTTGTCGAAGTGGCCGATGTTGGCAACGATGGCCTTGTCCTTCATCCGCGCCATGTGCTCGGCAGTAATGATGTCGTAGTTGCCGGTCGTGGTGATGAAGATGTCGGCGGTCTCGACCACAGACTCGAGGCGCCTGATCGCGTAGCCTTCCATGGCCGCCTGCAGAGCGCAGATCGGGTCGATCTCGGTAACCACGACGCGCGTGCCCTGGCCCCGGAGCGCCTGTGCGCAACCCTTGCCGACTTCACCGTAGCCGCAGACCACTGCGACTTTGCCGCCCATCATGACGTCGGTGGCGCGGTTGAGGCCGTCGACGACCGAGTGGCGGCAGCCGTAGATGTTGTCGAACTTCGACTTGGTAACGGAGTCGTTGACATTGATGGCCGCGAACAGCAGCTCGCCCGCCTTTTCCATCTGCATGAGGCGATTCACGCCGGTGGTCGTCTCCTCGGAGACACCCTTGATGCCGGCTGCCGTCTGGTGCCAACGCCGCGGATCCTTGGCCATCTCCCGGCGCAGCAGATCGAGGATCACACCCCATTCCTCGGGCTCGTTTTCGGCGTCGAACTCGGGAACGGCGCCGGCCTCTTCGAACTCGAATCCCTTGTGGATCACCAGCGTGGCGTCGCCACCATCGTCGACGATCAGGTCTGGGCCGCTGCCGTCCGGCCACAGGAGCGCCTCGTTGGTGCACCACCAGTACTCCTCGAGCGTCTCGCCCTTCCACGCGAAGACCGGAACGCCCTGCGGATTGTCGAGTGTGCCCTGCGGGCCGACGACCGCCGCCGCGGCGGCGTGATCCTGGGTCGAGAAAATGTTGCACGACACCCAGCGCACGTCGGCGCCGAGATCGACGAGTGTCTCGATGAGCACGGCGGTCTGAATCGTCATGTGGAGGCTGCCCATGACCTTGGTGCCCGCCAGCGGCTTGTCCTCACTGCGACGCCGGCGAACCTCCATCAGGCCGGGCATCTCGTGCTCGGCCAGGCGAATCTCCTTGCGGCCGTGCTCGGCGAGCGAGAGATCGGCGACCTTGTAGGGAACGCGATCAGCCTCCGCAGCGGCGTCGAAGGCGTGCAGTTTGGTGGTCACAGATTCCATGGCCGTACTCCTCGGGTAATGCGTGATAGAGAGCGTTTTGGATTGCGACGGGATGAGCCCGGCCTTGTACGTGTTTCGGGGCGCGTCGATTCGAGCAACCCACTGAAGTCCGAGCGCATCAATGATATTTCAAACCGGCAGGTGATTCGACCTCCTGTCCGCGTTTGAGGCCAAGCTCCCCGAGACGTATCTTGTTCTGCCATGAGATATGCACTGATATCGGACATACACGCCAACTTGCCTGCCTTGGAGGCCGTGCTCGAGCATATCGACGCAGCCGGGGAGCGCGGCGAGGGGATCGACGCGGTGTTCCACCTCGGCGACCTCGTCGGCTACGCGCCCTGGCCTGACGAGGTCGTGGCGCTGATGCGCGAGCGTGGCATCGCGGGGGTTGCCGGCAACTACGACTCGACCATCGCCGCCGACTACGAGCACTGCGGCTGCCGCTACGAGGATGAGCGCCAACAGGAGCTCTCTCATCTCAGCTACGAATGGACGCGGGCTCGCTGCGGCGACGAGACGAAGGCGTTCCTGGCTTCGCTTCCTTTCCGCATCGATCTTCGGCCGCTCGGCGGCCATCGCGGCGGCCCGCGGATTGTGCTCGTGCACGGGGCGCCGACGCTCAACACGCTCTACTGGACGGAAGACAGAGACGATGATTTCTGCCGCACGATGGCCCGGCGCGCCGGTATGAAAGAGGGAGACCTCATCGCCTTCGGGCACACCCACCTACCGTGGACCCGTCAGGTCGACGGCATGACCTTCGTGAACACGGGATCGGTGGGCCGACCCAAAGACGGCGACTGGAGGGCAGGCTACGTAACCGTCGGGATCGCGACGGCCGGGGTCGATATCCGTTTTGTGCGCGTCGAGTATGACCTGCAGGCCGCCGCCGAGGGCATCCTCGCCTCCGATCTTCCCGAAGAGTTCGCCTACTACCTGAAGAGCGGCGGCACCTCATTGGCGCGGAATTGACGGACTCCCGGATCCCTGGAGCCCACTCGAGCGTGAAACCGCTTACGCCAGCGGCTCCATGACAACCGCGCGGGCGGCGCGGTCGGCCTCGAAGTATGCGACGGCCTCGTCCTGCATCAGCACCCAGAACGTGTAGACGCCGAGGATGGTGCCGAGCGGGATGCGGATCAGGTTGAAGAACCCGAGGATCAGAACCAGGTAGCGGGCCCACCACCAACCTTTGAGAATGCCGATCCCCCCGACCACACCGGGCGCCGACAGGAAGAACAGTAGCGTCGCGACGACGGTTCCGATCAGCGCGAGGATGCTGAGCGCGCCCGGGTCTCCGGAGAGCAACCCGATTCCCGAGAGAACAGCCCAGATGATCCCGGCGAAAACCAAGCCGATGACGTGAAAGGCGATGTAGATGACGCCGAGCAGCTGTATGTGCTTTTCCATGGGGTACGTCGGCTCCGTTGTCGGTGACATCGTCGTCGAGAAGATCGGGCAGGTTCGTGCCGACCGTAGCTACCCCTGGGGGTTGTCGACGACCCGCTACGTCGTCGACCAGTCGAACTGGAGGCTTCCGGAGCGCTCGAGGATAGCTTGCCACCACTCGCGAGTGTCGACATACCAGCGCACCGTCTCCTCCAAACCGGCCTCGAACTCGACCTCAGGCTTCCAGCCGAGCTCGTTCTCGATCTTTGCGGGATTGATCAA
>CALAKE010000699.1 GCA_937922775.1 uncultured bacterium
CACAGCGGGTGCCGGGCTACGGACTCGAGCGCAACAAGGGATATGGTACGGAAGAGCACATCGCGGCGCTGGACCGGCACGGTCCGACCAAGCTTCACCGCCGAACCTTCAGGGTTCAGGGACGTCTCCCACTTGGCCGGACCTCGGCGGGCCCGAGTAGTGCCTCCAGGGAAGGTGGATTCAGGCAATGACTGACCTCAGAATGACCGTCGCAGCCGCGGTGCAAGACGCGGTTGCCGCGGTTACAGGCGAGCGCATCCCTCTGCCTCATGTCGGTGATCCCCCAAGACCAGAGTTCGGCGATCTGGCGTTCGCGGTGGCATTGGAGCTCGGTCACAAGCTCGGACGTCCTCCGCGACAGCTCGCCGAGGAGCTCATCGCCTATCTGACAGAACATGACACGGAGGGAGTTCAACGCTGGGAGATCGCCGGACCGGGCTTTCTGAATGCATTCTTCGACCGGGGCTTTGTCCTGGGCCGACTGATGGGGAGCCTGCATCAGTCGGTGTCGGAAACGGCACAGGGTCCGAAGGTGGTGGTCGAGCACACCAGCATCAATCCGAACAAGGCGGCGCATATCGGCCATCTGCGGAACTCCATCCTGGGCGATTCGCTAGCTCGCCTGCTTCGCCACCAAGGGGTCCCCGTCGAGGTTCACAACTACATCGACGACACCGGAGTCCAAGTCGCCGACGTCGTCTTGGGCCTTGTCGATCTCAGGGGGCTGGATGCCGAGGCCGTTCGTTCCATGCCCGACCCGTTCGACTACGCCTGCTGGGACCTCTACACGGAGGTCACCGCGCGACTGGAGTCCGACGAACGGTTGGCGGCACGGCGACACGATGTTCTGGTATCGCTGGAGCGGGGTGAGGGGACCGATGCGGAGGTGGGAGCTGTTGTCGTGGAACGCATCATTCGGCGGCATCTGGAGACCATGGCGAGGCTCGGCATCGAATACGACCTGCTGGTCCACGAAGGGGACATCGTTTCCATGGACCTGTGGTCGACCGCGTTCGAGCGACTGAAGGCGAGCGAGCACGTCTATTTTTCTGAAGAAGGAAAGCACTCAGGTTGCTGGATGATGCGCCTCTCCGGGGTTTCGGGCTTCGAGGATCTGGAAGAGCCCGACAAGGTTCTCGTGCGCTCGAATGGGGCGGCGACCTATGTGGCGAAAGACATCGCGTATCACATGTGGAGGTACGGAGAGCTCGACAACCCCTTCCTGTACCGCAAGTTCAGCGAGTCTGAGGCCGGGCACATCACCTGGCAAAGCGGCGCGGAGGGCGAAAAGATGCCATTTGGCGATGCCGACCATGGGTTTTCCGTGATCGACGTACGGCAGGCTTATCTGCAGTCGATCGTCGCCGTAGCCGTGGCGAGCATGGACCCAGACGGCCGAACCGACCGGCACACCCACTTCGACTACGAGATGGTGGCACTGACACCGAGAACGGCGAAGGCGCTCGGAATCCCTCTGACGAGTGACGATCAGGGGCGCCCCTTCGTGGAGATGTCAGGGCGACGCGGCGTGGGCGTGAAGGCCGATGATCTTCTAAACGTCCTGAGAGATCGTGCCAGAGATGAGGTCATGGAGCGCAATCCCGACCTCCCCGAGGGCGAGCTCAAGACTCTCGCTCTGCAAATCGCCATCGCGGCGGCTCGCTACTTTCTCGTGAAGTTCACTCGCAAGACGGTCATAGCCTTCGACCTGGAAGACGCACTCAATTTCGAGGGCGAGACCGGCCCTTACCTGCAGTATGCCGCCGTCCGTACCGGTAGCATCTTCGAGCGTATGCAGGACGACTGGGGCGTGTCTGTCGAAGAGGCTGTGAGCACCGTGCTCTCTGGGCCTGGAGCGGGATCGGGTGCGTTCTCCGGTGCCGAGCGCGTCGTAGCTGCCGACGGCGAGCTCGAGCCACTCTCTCTCGACCAGCTCCGCGACGTGCTGGGAGAGAAAGAAAACGACACGCTGTGGGATTTGGCTCTGCAACTCGCTCGTTTCGATCGAGTCGTGGATCTGGCGGTCCAGTCGGCGGAGGTTTCCGTTATCGCAAAGTACGCCTTCACGCTCGCGCAGGAGTTCAATCGTCTCTATCACAAGTACCCGATCCTGCAGGAGGAAGATCTGACGGAGCGAGGTGTGAGGCTCCTGCTCGCCTATGCCCTGCGTCACCGCCTTCGCCAGGCCATGTCTCTGCTGGGAATCCCTGTGCCGGAGCGTATGTAGGCTGGGGAACCGGTGGTGAATCGCGGCTGTTTGCGGCGAAAATCACGTGATAGGCTAAAAGCCTCGCTCCCACCTTTCAGATGGGTTTTCCCTCGACATTGCTCCAATACAAGAGGCGTTTCGTGACCTCTGCCCTGGCTAGAGTGTTCTCATACCGAGCGCCGGCCTCAGCGTGCCTGATTGCATGTGTCGTTTGCATCGGCCTCATGAGCGGAAGCGGGCGTGCGCATGCCCTCGGCGAGCCCCAGGCCCTGGGCGATTCCCAGGCGACAATCGGTGTGGATGAGCTGAAGGCAGGGATGACGGGCATCGGCTACACCGTGGTCCGCGGCACGAGGCCCGAGCAGTTCTCCGTCGAGGTGATTGGGGTCCTCGAGGACATCCTGCCGAAACAGGATCTCATCGTCGGTCGACTTTCGGGGCTCGGCCTTGAGGATACGGGTGTCACCGCAGGGATGAGCGGCAGTCCTGTGTATTTCGACGGCAGGCTTGCAGGCGCGGTCGCCTATCGGCTCGGCCAGTTCTCGAAGGAGCCGATTGCGGGTATCACGCCCATAGAGAGCATGGGCCGAATGGTCGATGCCCAAAGCCGGCGAGCATCAACAGTTACCAGCGCGGTGTTCAGGACGGAATTGCTGAGCGCCGCGGCGGCGCTTCTCTCCGGACGTAGTCCCGATAATCTCGCCACTCTGCATCCGGTTCTTGGAGGAAGCGGGATTGCCCCGATTGCCACCCCCGTCACCATCGGAGGGGCTCACTCCATGGTGGTCAGTCGTCTCAGTCCGCTATTCGAGGCTCTCGGTTGGCACCCCGCGCTCGGAGGCAGATCGTCGAGCGCACAGGTGAACCAGCCACTGCAGCCGGGCGGGGCCGTTGCCACCGAGCTCATGAGAGGCGACATCACCTTCGCGGCATCCGGAACCGTGACTCACGTGGACGGCGACACCGTCCTGGCTTTCGGCCACCCCTTCATGCAGGGGGGCAACGTAGATTACCCCATGGTTGGAGCGGAGGTGCTCCTTTTCCTGAGCAGCCTGAGCTCCTCGGAGCGACTCACCGCGGCAGGCACCGAGGTCCTTGGCGCAGTACGTCAGGACACCCAGTCGGGCATTTTGGGGATCGTCGGTGCGCGCCCGAACACCATTCCTGTCCGCCTGACCGTCAGCGGTTCCGGGGGCGAGATCGAGCGTTTCGATTTCGAGGTGATCGGCGACAAGTCCTTGTCTCCGACCTTCCTCTTCATGGGCATGGCCAACGGCCTGCAGAGCGTCAGCGGCAATTACGGAGACAACACGTTCGAGGTTCTTGGCGAGATCTCCCTGGACAAGGAAGGCCTCGACAGGGTCAGGATTCGCAACGTGTTTGCGTCCCCGAGTCAGGCCTACGTGCCCCTGTCTCTGATGATCATGCAGATCTACGCCTACCTCTACGACAACCCGTTCGAGTCGGTGGGAGTACGCGACATCGATCTGCAGATTCGGGTCCGGGACCAGCTCAAGACAGCCGAGATAACACGGGTTTGGACGGATCGAAATGAAGTGCGGGCAGGCGACACGATCAACGTCGCTGTCAGCCTGAAGCCCTACCGCGAACCGGAGATCGTGAAGCACTTTCCCCTCACGATTCCCGAGGATACTCCCGCAGGCCGTTTGAGCTTACTGGTGGCCGACGCGACGGCCATGGCGCTCGAGGAGCAGAGTCTGCTCCAGGGCGGCCGAAGGCCTCGAGATCTGCACCAATTGGTGGATCTGATCAACGACATGCGAGCCAGCGACAACATCTACCTGCAGCTGTCGCGGCCTGCGGAAGGGGCGATGTTCGGGGGACAGCCGATGCCGGCCCTGCCTGCCTCCGTGCTGGAAGTGCTGACGGCGGGGCAGACCAGCGGCGAGACAGTTCGTCTGCGCAGGACAGCCATTTTGGAGGAAGAAAACAGCGTCGATCTCCTGGTTGCCGGTGAGCATCGCCTGGAGTTGCGAGTGCGCCGGCCCTGATCGACACGAGCCACGCGGGATTGAAAGCGCCGTGCCCGGCGAGAGGGCGCGTCAAAGATCGAGTCAAAGGAGACATCCGTTGATAGCTTGCTTGATGCCTGTCAAACCTGCGCGATGGGGAGTCCTCGTCGCAGCGATCCTCGTCTGCTCTGGCGGGTTGTCGATGGTGCAGGCCGTGGGTCCCAAGACCTGGGTGCAGTCGAGCTATGAAGACTTTGCGGCCGGGGAAATCATGTCAGTTTCCCTGACGGAGAGTGGCGAAATCAGCCTCTCCAGGGCGCTGGAGCAGGTTTACCCAGAAGAGGCTGCCGAGGAGACTCCATATGTATGGGCCTTCGACGAGGCTCCTGATGGCACGATCTACGCCTCCGTCGGTAGCGAGGGCAGGGTGATAAGCATCAGCCCGGGAGGCGAGGTAACGACGTTCTTCGAGGCGCCGAGCACGGCCTACGCGCTGCGATATGGTCCCGATGACCATGTCTACGTCGGCGTTGCCCAGGATGCAGCCGTCTACAGGATCGCACCGGGAAGTACGGAAGATGCTGGGAATCCGTGGTACGTCGCCGGGCAGACCTACGTGTGGGGTATGGTCTTCGATCGCGATGGTCGGCTCTATATCGGCACCGGTGAATCCGGCGAGATTCATGTTGTTGACAGCGATGGAAGCGGCCGTGTCTTCTACGACAGCAGCGACACACACATCACGGCTCTCGCCATCGACCGGGACAACAACCTCCTGGCTGGCAGTGAGGAGAACGGCTATGTATACCGTATCTCGCCTGGTGGAGAGCCGTTTGTGCTGTTCGACTCGCCTCTACAACAGATAACCGGTTTGGTTATTACCGCGCGAGGAGTGTTCGTGGGCGGAATCAGTAAGTCGGCGAATGGAGGCGGCGGGGCAGCACCCAGTCCCGCGGTGACCTCACAGAGTGCGACGACGATCGTGGTGGGCGCTGCGCCTGGGCCGGCGGCAGCGGCAGCCGGGAACGGAGCTGCGGCTGGTGCCGTGTACCTGATTCACGCGGACGGATACGTGGAAGAGATGTGGTCGAGTGAGAAGGAATCGGCGCACACCCTGCTTGCAGATGGTGAAGGCGTACTCGTGGGCACCAGCCCTGATGGTCGAATCCTGCGCGTCGAGAACGCCACGGACGCCGCCATCGTGCAGGAGGCTGACTCTGCCCAGGTAACCGGGCTCGCGGCGGAGCTTTCCTCGACAGACGTTCTGGTTGCCGCCAGTAACCTGGGTAGGATCTACCGGTTGCGCAGTGGCTCGCAGGCGACTGGAGAATACGTCTCCCAGGTCAAAGACACTGAGACGACATCGAGTTGGGGAAGATTGCGCTGGCGCTCAGATTCTCCTCAAGGTACATCCATTCAACTCCGCACCCGAGTAGGCAACACCGAGAGCCCGAATGACACGTGGAGCGAGTGGAGCGAGCCGTATCTTCAGCCGGAGGGCAGCCAGATCAGCAGCCCGCCTGCTCGATTCATTCAGTGGAAAGCAGAGCTATCGTCCGCTGCGCCGACATCCACTCCACTGCTTCAATGGGTGGAGTTGGTCTACGTGCAACGCAATCTCAAACCCAGCATAGATGAGTTTCGCGTTCACCCCGGTGGCGTGGTCTACCGCCAGGTGACAAGTACTGACGATGGCATGCCCTTCGCGCAGCTCCCCCCGGGCATCGCGGCCGAGCTGGCACAGTCGCAGGGGGCCGGTGGGGCCGCATTCGCCAACGCCTCCGCCCGGGCTTTTCTGGGCAGACCGTTTTTCGTGCCCGGATCGAGGTCCTTTTCGTGGCAGGCGAGCGATGCGAATGGCGATTCATTGAAATACGCACTGGAGTATCGCGGCGAAGGAGAATCGACCTGGAAGTCCATCGAGGTCGATCTCAGTGAGTCGACATACACTTGGGACACGACGACGGTGCCGGACGGACTCTATCTGGCCCGCGTGGTTGCCACGGATGGGCCTTCCAACCCAGCGGGGCAGGCACTCCAGGGCAGTCGCTCGAGCCAGCCTTTCGTCGTCGACAACACGCCGCCGAGGGTTTTCGATCTGCAGTCGGCAAGCGAGGGGGGAGGTGTCCACGTTACGGGGAGCATCAACGATGCGACCAGCCTGATCCGTCAGATCGAGTATTCTATCGACGGTGAACGGTGGCGCACGGTCCTGCCAGCCGATACCCTGGCGGACGCTGGGAGTGAGTCGATCGATTTTCTCACCGATTCGTTGCCTGCCGGTGAGCATACGATCGTTATCAGGGCGACCGACGCGGCTTACAATAGCGGCGCGGGGCAGATCATCGTGACCGTCAGGTGAGGTCATCGTGACCGGTGCAGAGATGAGCTCAGAGCCAACGAACGACATCAGAACTGCCGAAACGAAATTGGCGGGTTCCGTAATCCACTTGCGGATCACCAGCCGCAGAGAGTTTCTGGACCCTGTTCACAACCTGGCGGAACAGCTCATCGCTCAGGTCGGGTTCGTCGAAGACGAATCCTACTGGATGGTCACCGCGGTTCGAGAGGCGGTAACCAACGCCCTGCTGCATGGCAACAACGAGCGGCCCGGCACGTTTGTCGATATCGAGTTCGAGCTACTACCCGATGGGATTCGTATCACCATCACCGACCAGGGCGAAGGTTTCGACCCGGAGTCACTGCCTGACCCCGTGTCCAGAGAGCATCTGATGAACAGCTCGGGTAGAGGGGTCTACCTGATGCGGCAGCTCATGGATTCAGTGACCTTCGAGTTTCCCCCGGAAGGCGGCACAACGCTGCATATGGTGAAGATGTTGAAGCCTGCCGGGGAGGACTAGCGTTCCGGGTTGCCTTGCTGCCGGTGCAGATAGGCGGCGTCTACCAGCAGCCTGCGGGGCTTGGAACCCTCGGGAGGACCGACGATCCCCTCCTCCTCCATCATGTCGACGATCCGTCCGGCACGCGCATAGCCCAAGCGTAGCTTCCGCTGGATGTTCGAGATCGACGCCTCACCTGCCGCGAGGATGAGCTGCAGCGCTTCCTCGTAGTACTCGTCACGGTGACTCTCGTCGGCGCCCGATCCCTCGATGGCTTGCTCGGGCGGCGGCTTGGTGACCTCGCTTTCGTAGTCCGGCCGCGCCTGCCCACGCCAAAACTCGACGACGCCTCTGACCTCGTCCTCATCGACATATGCGCCGTGCACTCTCTGAAGGCGAGAAGTACCTGGCGCCAGGAACAGCATGTCGCCCTTGCCGAGCAGATTCTCGGCTCCATGGGTGTCGAGGATGACCCGGGAGTCGACCTTGGAGGCGACCCTGAAGGAGATTCGGGCGGGCAAGTTGTTCTTGATCGTGCCCGTGATGACATCGACGGAAGGTCGCTGGGTAGCGATGATCAGGTGAATGCCCACGGCACGTGCCATCTGCGAGAGGCGGGTGATCGCCGTTTCAACGACAGAGGAGGCAAATATCATCAGGTCGGCGAGCTCATCGATGATCACGACGATGTAGGGGAGGGGCTTCAGTTCGTCGAGGGGGATCGAGCCGGGCGGTCCAGCGCGCATGCCTTCGAGCTCTTCCTGGCCCCGGCTGAGCATGAGGTTGAACTGCTCGATGTTGCGAACTCCAAACTCAGCCAAGGCACGGTACCGTCGGTCCATCTCACGAACAGCCCAGCTCAGTGCGTTGGCGGCGCGGTCACTATCTACCACCACCGGAGTCAGGAGATGCGGGATGTCCTCATAGAGGCCGAATTCGAGACGCTTCGGGTCCACCAGCACCATCTTTACTTCGTCGGGAGTCGCTTCGTACAACAGGCTGAGTAGCATGGAGTTCAGAGCCACACTCTTCCCTGATCCAGTCGTGCCGGCGATAAGCAAGTGCGGCATTCGTGCCAGGTCGGCAACCACATTTTCGCCATGAATTTCCTTGCCGAGAGCCAAGCTCAGCTTAGAGCGAGAGCCGACGAATTCCTTGGACTCGATGATTCCGCGCAAGCGAATGATCTGGCGTCTGCTGTTCGGTGCCTCGATTCCGACTGTTGACTTTCCGGGCAGGCGGGCGATGCGAATACTCTCGGCCTTGAGGGCCAGACTCAGGTCTTCCTCGAGGTTGATGATGCGGCTGTATTTCACTCCCGGACTGGGTTTGAACTCGTAGGTTGTCACCACCGGGCCGGGATGAATGGCGACGACCTCTCCGGTGACGTTGAACTCCGCCCCCTTGCCGGAGATCGCCTTCGCCTTTTCCATGAACTCGGATTCCTCAAGGTCGGCCATCGCAACGACGGGATCCAGAAGGTCCGAATCGGGCAGTGCGTAGGCACCGTGGGGCCCAGCCGGCTGCTCGAAGGGTAGTGGGGCAGGATCTTGGGTCGCAGGCGGGATGATCGGCGGGGCGACCTGCGGAGGAGGTTGTGGAGGCAGCACCTCGGCATCGGGGTGAATGCCCGAGACCGGAACCTTGACCTTCACGACCGTCTCCTTGGGATCACGACGGGATTTCTTTTTCTCCTCTTTCGCCTGCTGCTTCTTACGGGCTGCCTGCCGGGCGGCATGCTTGTCGACCACCGTTCGCCGTTTCTTGGCCTTGCGTCGTTGCTCCCGTCTGCGGGCGAACGAGGTGCGGGCCCGTCGCAGCGAAGCCAGCAGGTTCTTCCAAGCGCTCCCCATCAGGCGACCGAAGGAGAGGCGCGTCGCCACGATGATCGACAGAACAGCTGCAGTAACCGCCACCAACGGACCGCCCACGGGGCCGAAAACCGTGGTCAGTACTCTGGCGGTCAACGTGCCCACAACTCCGCCGGCGCCAGCTGCCTGGTTTCCCAAGCTGATCTGTCCAAAACTGAAGGCGAGCAGAGCACACGCGGTGAGCAGCAGGAAGGCATAGCCCACGAGCTTGGAACCCGGCGCGTCGAGCTGCCGATTACGCAGCTTTGCCCAACCCACAATCACCAGCACGAGAACGATCAGCCATGCGCCGAGACCGAAGAGCTCATACGCGGCGGCCGAGAGGGTGGCTCCCACCACACCGCCCCAGTTCTGGGCCGGGCCACGGCCGGCGAA
>CALAKE010000700.1 GCA_937922775.1 uncultured bacterium
CTCCCGCGATCAATAAGGGCACGAAGCGAGTGCTCGATTTGCTCAGGTCTGCGCCCGGCGCTACGACATCCTTGACCTTCAGCGAGGTGAACTCGACGCCCAAGCCGGCCAGCAGGAACTCCGTGGCCTCGTTCAGTGCCAACCCGCCAGGGTTGTAGTAGACGGCGCTCAGGTCGGCAGGATTCCCCACCACAGCTCCCGACAAGAGGTAGGCGCGGTTGCCGAACTGCTCGGTCCAGTAGTGTGAGTCCTGCGCCGCCTCCGGTGTGGTTCCCAGGAGGAACATCGCCGCCGCACAACCGATGATCTGCTTTCTCGAGGTCTGGCCCCTCATGGTCCGACCCCTACTGGCCAGCCTCGTAAACCACTTCACCCTTGAAGATGGTCTTCTGCACTTCTGTGTTATGGATCTCCGTCTCCGGAATCTCGAAGAGGTTGTGATTGAGAATGATCATGTCGGCGAACTTGCCGTCTTCAATCGAACCCGTCACGTCATCGATCCGCAGGGCCCAGGCTGCGTTGATCGTGTAGGCGATGATCAACTCTTCGAGGCGGAGCGCGTGCTGCGGGTTCATGGTGCCCTTCTCGGGTTTGCCCGGGAAGCCCCGGGTGATGCTCGCCTCCATGCCGAACCAGGGCCACATGGTGGCTGCCGGCGCGTCCGTGTGGTTACCCAGCCGAATCCCGGCGTCCCAACGCTCACGATCCGCGTACATCCGTTCCCAGGTCTCGGGCTTCAGTACCGGCTTGATGCCGTTGACGTTGTAGTCCAGCGGCGCGTTGAGCGGCGGCCAGATGGTGCAGCTGACGTCGAGATCGACAAATCGTTGGAAGTCGTCGGGATGGACCAGGCTGCAGTGATCGATGCGATGGCGCAGTCGGTTGTTTCCGTTGGCCCGGATCACTGTTTCATAGCCGTCCAGGGTGGCTCGGACGCTGCCGTCGCCGATAGCGTGCACGATGACCTGAAACCCGGCCGCATCCAGCGCGGCCATGTAGTCGGCGAACTCATCAGCCGGAATGATCGCCTCGACGTTCGTGCCGGCAGGCTGATCTTCAATATAGTCATCCATGGGGATTGGACCATCCGCCGCCTCGGAATCCGTGACCGCGTAGCCATCAACCAGGGCCTCGGTGATCGATTCGAGGGAACCACCCATGCCCAGCTTCACGCCCTTGGCTCCCGGCAGGTCGTAGTCGTTCCACCACCGTTCGAGGGTTTCGACCGGGGTGAGCTCAGCAGTGCCCAGATTGCCCTTCAGATAGAGATTGACGTGTTGGTGGATCCTCCCTTCCTGATGTAGCTCCTGCCAGGCCTGCAGGTCGCCATCGAATACGCCGACATAGGCTTCCCCGAACGCAGTGACGCCTTTGGACAGCGCTTCGTCCATCAGCTTGGCGTACGCGATCTTCTTCAGCTCGACATCAAACGGCGGCAGCGCCGCAAGCAGGGGGTTTACCGCTCCTTCGTAGGCCATTCCGGCCAGATCGCCGCTTTCGGTTCGGCTGTAGTAGCCTTCCGAGGTATCCTCGAAATCCCGCGACAATCCCGCAATCTCCATTGCCTTGGTGTTGAACCAGGCCGAGTGACCGCCAGTTTCGTCCTCTACGTACGCAGGCCGATCGGGAATCAGCTGATCGAGGAACTCGCGCGTCAGTGTTTCCTCGGACATGGCCGACGGCGAAAACCCGGCCGCGACGAACCACTCACGATCTTCAGGGTAGTTGGCAATGCACTCCTCGAGCGCGTCGATGGTCTGCTGCTCGGTGGGCTCATAGAAGGTACCGGGCAAGCCACAGAACGCCCGCTTCGGCATGACCAAAGCTGGGTGGATGTGCACGTCACCGATTCCCGGCATGGCAAAGGCGCCGCCGAGGTCGACCACCTCGGTGGTCTCACCTGTCACGACCTCGACATCGGCAGTCGAGCCGACGACCAGGAATCTGCCGTCCTTCATAGCCACCGCCTCGGCCCAAGGCTGAGCCTCGTTAACGGTGTAGATCCGGCCGTTGGTGTAAACGGTGTCGGCGAGCTCACCGTCCAGCTGGGTGTCGCAACCCAGTGGGGCACCCGCGAGAATGAGCGCCAGGGCACACAAGGCGAGCCTCGCCCTCACGGGGCCCCTGCCTTCGTCTGAGCTCGTTTTTGTCATCAATCTCATTCTCGTCTCTCCTGATGCCTGGAAAGGGCACCTCTCAGTTGGTCTTCAGTGGACATCCACACCATCACTCATCGCGAACCTGCAGCACCTCTACGACCTCGCGGTCAGTACCCTGCAGATCGCGGGCCTGCAAGAAAAGCTCCGAGGCGCGTTCGTATCTCTCGTTGCTCATGCCATGCCAGGGGCGGTCAGCTCGCGCCGCAGCCAGGCCCGCGCCAATCGACCTGCGTCTTGTCGACCAGCTTGAGGAATGCCTCGTGGACCAGCTCTGTCGGCTACAAGGTGTGCCCCGGCGCCTCGCGGGAAATGTAGCTTCCGGCCAGAGAGCGCAGCTCTCCATAGATCAGCTCGGCAAGCTCGGGAATTGCCGAGCGGTCGCCACCGCTGACGACGTTGAGCACTCTCGTGATTTCGCCGGAGCCTTCTCCCACGAGCACACCTTGTCTCTACTGGGGGGAACAGTCGGGATTCTGGGTGTGCACGGTCTCGCACAGCCGCCCCGAACGCAGCCCCAGATTATATAACCGGAGGGTCCTGCTTCATCAGGGGAGGAGGGATGGCGGCCAGCCAGGCGATCCCTTCCCGAACATCGATTCAACGGTGACGATTGGCCCGAAAACTGTCGAGCCAAACCTACGGGAACATCTGTTCGACGAACGCACTGGGGGGCACGATCGAAGTTTCGCTGGCGGCCTCCACGATCAGCCTCCTGTCGCCTGGCACCAGAACGGCGCCGGAGAAGGAGGCCAGCAGGTCCCACAGGTGCTGATCTCCCGGGTCAGGTGCCATCTCCTCTGATGCCACTGGCTCCCGCACTATCGCATTGGCCGCTATCGCGGTGAGTATTCCGTCGATCTCATCCATCGAGAGACCGTGGCGCACGCAGATTCGATCGCGGGCGAGCACCCGCCGATACTCGGCAAGCAAGGCCACCGACACGATGAAGGGGAAATTGCC
>CALAKE010000701.1 GCA_937922775.1 uncultured bacterium
GAGGCCGATCAAATCCTGACGGCTTCTGCGGAGCGTCTTGCCAAGATCGAGGGCGAAGTCGGCGGGCTCCTCGACCAGGCCCGCGCCGACGGCGAACGTGAACAGCAGCAGGCTGACGAGAACGGCCGTGCACAGGCCGACAAGATCCGCGAGACAGCGAAGCGCGAGCTGGGGACCGAAGCCTCGTCGGCACAACGAAAGCTGCGGGAGCATGTGGCCCAACTCGCCGTCGGTATGGCGGAGAAGCTACTCAAAGAGAACCTCAGCCGCGAGGATCAGCAGCGGCTGGTGGATGACTACGTCTCTCGTCTCGGCGAGAGAGTGGTTTAGGGGCGGGCCGGAGCCGGCCTGCCGGAGCGAACGACGATGGTGAGTCGCAACGTTGCACGCCGCTACGCAAAAGGTTTGCTGGATGCGGCGGTAGACGCAGGCGAGGGCGCGGACGAGCAACAGCTCAGCGAGCAGCTTTCCGGCCTTTCGCGAGTCGTGGAAAGCCACGGCGGCCTGCAACTGGTGCTCATCAACCCCGCCATCGGGTGGGAACGCAAGGCCGGTATTGTCGCGGATATCGCGGAGCGACTTCGCCTACACAGCCTCCTGCGTTCGTTCCTGAGGCTGCTTGCGGAAAAGGAACGACTCGACCACCTGCACTTGATCGCGGATGTCTACGGCGGCCTGGTCGACGAGCATCGCGGTGTAGTGACTGCGGAAGTAGCAACGCCCCTCGAGTTGGACGGCCCACAAGCAGCAGCCGTACAGCAGCGGTTGGCCACTGCGCTGGGACGCGAGGTGCGATTGAAGACAAGGACGGAGCCCGAGCTATTGGGCGGCCTGGTGACACGCATCGGTGATGTCGTATACGACGGTAGCCTGCGCAGCCACCTTACGAGAATCCGCCGGCGATTGGGCTCGGCGTAGACGGCATCAACACGAAATCGAAGCAGCGCTACGAGCAAGCCAAGAGTAGAACGGAGACCAGAGTATGGAGATCAAAGCCGAGGAAATCTCGAGCATCATTCGGCAACAGATCGCGGACTACGAGACAGAGATCGATATCCAGGAAGTCGGAACCGTGCTCTCGGTCGGCGACGGTACGGCTAGGGTCTATGGTCTCGAGAACTGCATGTCGATGGAGCTCCTCGAGTATCCCAACGACGTCTTCGGTCTCGCCTTCAACCTGGAAGAAGACAATGTCGGCTCCGTGCTGCTGGGCGATACGTCCCTAGTGCGCGAGGGGGACATGGTCAAGCGCACCGGAAAGGTCGTCTCGGTACCGGTCGGAGAGGAGCTGCTCGGGCGCGTTGTCACGCCGCTCGGTGAGCCGATCGACGGCAAGGGCCCCATTGACGCCAAGAGGTTCGACCCGATGGAGCGCATCGCACCCGGCGTCGTCGCGCGCCAGCCGGTGCGTGAGCCGCTGCAGACCGGCCTGAAGTCGATCGACTCGATGATCCCCATCGGCAGGGGCCAGCGCGAGCTCATCATCGGCGACCGGCAGACCGGCAAGACGGCGGTGGCGGTCGACACGATCATCAATCAGAAGGGGAAGGACGTAGTCTGCATCTACGTGGCGATCGCCCAGAAGGAGTCCACGGTGGCGCGTGTGGTGGCTACCCTGGAGTCGCACGGCGCGATGGAATACACCATCGTCGTGGATGCGTCAGCAGCGACGCCGGCGCCCCTGCAGTGGATGGCCCCCTTCGCCGGCTGTGCCATGGGTGAATATGTGCGCGACAACGGCGGCCACGCGCTGGTGATCTACGACGACCTCTCGAAGCATGCCAACGCATACCGCGAGATGTCGCTGCTCATGCGCCGGCCCCCGGGCCGCGAGGCTTACCCAGGCGACGTATTCTACCTGCACTCTCGCTTGCTCGAGCGTGCCGCCAAAATGAACGACGAGCACGGCGCGGGCTCATTGACGGCGCTGCCCGTCATCGAGACCAAGGCGGGGGACGTCTCGGCCTACATCCCGACGAACGTGATCTCGATTACAGACGGTCAGATCTACCTCGAGACCGACCTGTTCCACCAGGGCTTCCGCCCGGCGGTCAACGTTGGACTGTCCGTTTCTCGTGTGGGTGGCGCGGCACAGATCAAGGCGATGAAACAGGTTGCCGGATCCCTTCGCCTCGACCTGGCGCAATACCGCGAGCTTGCCGGGTTCACCCAGTTCGGCTCCGATCTCGATGCGGCAACCCAACGCCAGCTCGCTCGTGGCGAGCGCCTCATGGAACTGCTCAAGCAGGACCAGTACGAGCCCCTGCGCGTTGCCAAACAGATCGTCGGCATCTTCGCCGGAACGGGTGGCTTCCTGGATGGTCTGAACGTGTGGCAGGTGCGCGAGTTTGAAGCTGGTCTCTACGAGTACTCGGACGTCAACGCCCCCGACCTCTTGGACGCGATCGAAGAAAGAGGAGCTCTTGACGACGAATTGAGAGAGCGCGTTGCCGATGTGATTGCAGCATACGTTGAAGTGTTCTCGCCGAAGGCCGCAGCCCAGGCAGTGGAAGAGGCGGTCGTAGACGACATCGCCGACAAGGACGTAGAGGCGACGGAAGCGTAAGGCGAACCAATGGCCACTCTCTTAGATCTCAGGCGGCGCGTTCGCTCGGTCAGGAACATCCGTCAGATCACGCGCGCCATGAAGATGGTTGCTGCGGCGAAGCTGCGCCGGGCGCAGGAGCGCATCATCAGTTCGCGCCCGTTTTCCGACAAGGTTTGGGAGGTGCTCAACGACTTGGCCGAGCGCACGGAGAGCCGCGACCACCCGTTGCTGCGGGAGGTGGATGAGGAGAAGCGCATCACCGCCGTGATCGTTACTGCCGATCGCGGCATGTGCGGCTCGTTCAACTCCAACGTCATCCGGCGCGCCAACACTGCGCTGCGTGCCTGGGAAGACAAGGAAGTATCGCTCGTTTTGGTCGGCAAGACCGGCGTCAAGTATTTCGGCAAGCAAGACTGGCCGATCGTTGCGTCGTATCCAGAGTACCTGGCCGAGTTTGGGTTTGCCGAAGCCGCAGCGGTTGCCGCCGACCTGATCGACAGGTTCAAGGCCGAGGATACCGATGCCGTCTACATCATCTATAACGAGTTCAAATCGCTGATGCAGCAGACGGTCGTGGTCGATCGAGTGCTGCCGATCGTCGGCATTCGCCTCCCCGAGGATGAGGACGTAACCGCGCGGGACGCCATGCGAGTCGTGGCCGAGGTCAAGACCGGAGGCAGCCCCGACCTGGCCGGATTCGGGGCGATCGGTCTCTCCCGAATGGCCTCGGCTTGGGCTGACTCGGAGGAGGCCGCCGAAGAGGCCGAGCAGCTCGAGGCCCTCGACCTCGTCGACTTCCTCTACGACCCCAGCGTTGACGAGATCTTCGAGCGAACCCTGCCGCGCCATGTGGAGATTCAGATGTATCGAGCTTTCCTGGAATCGGTATCGGCCGAGCACGCCGCGCGTCGAGCGGCCATGGATAACGCCACTAGGAACGCCGACGACTTGATCGATGACCTAACGTTGACCATGAATAAGATCCGCCAGGCGGACATCACCACCGAGATCCTCGAGGTCGTCGGCGGAGCCGAGGCACTGAAGTAGTCAGGAGGAGCAGCATGTCGAGCGCACTTGAATCGTCGGGCGCCAGCACGACGGTCGGTCCCACATTCGGCAAGGTAGTGGAGGTCGTCGGGCCGGTTGTCGACGTCGAGTTCACTGCCGAGGACCTTCCGCCCATCTACCAGGCGCTACGCATCCAGGACGAAGGAAAGCTCTCGAGCAATCCTATCGACATCATCGTCGAGGTCGCCCAGCATCTCGGCGAGAACCGCGTTCGCGCCATCTCGATGCAATCGACCGACGGTCTCGTGCGTGGCATGAAGGCCGTCGATACGGGCGGCCCGATATCGACCCCCGTAGGCGACGCGACGTTAGGTCGGGTTATCAATGTTACGGGCGATCCCGTCGATGGTCTCGGCCCGGTCGAGTCGGAGGAACGCTGGCCCATCCACCGGCACGCTCCCACGTTCGAGGACCAGCTCACCACGACCGAGCAGTTCGAGACCGGCATCAAGGTCATCGACCTCCTCGTCCCGTTCAAGCGCGGTGGCAAGATCGGCTTTTTCGGAGGCGCCGGCGTCGGCAAGACCGTCCTCATTATGGAGCTGATCCACAACGTCGCGACCAAGCATGGTGGCTACTCGGTGTTTGCCGGCGTCGGGGAGCGCACGCGCGAGGGCAACGACCTGTGGCTCGAAATGAAAGAGTCGGGCGTCATCAAGCAGACATCGCTCGTATACGGCCAGATGACGGAACCTCCGGGCGCACGTCTGCGCGTCGGTCTCACGGGCGTCACCGTGGCCGAGTACTTCCGCGACCAGGGCCAGGATGTGCTGCTTTTCATCGATAACATCTTTCGCTTCACGCAGGCGGGCAGCGAGGTGTCAGCACTGCTCGGACGCATGCCCTCGGCGGTTGGCTACCAACCCAACCTGGCCACTGAGCTGGGCGAGCTGCAGGAACGAATCACCGCGACGAAGAAGGGCTCGGTCACGTCGGTGCAGGCGATCTACGTACCCGCTGACGACTTCACCGACCCGGCACCGGCCACGACCTTCGCCCACCTCGACGCGAACGTGAACCTCTCACGCGCTCTCACCGAAATCGGTATCTACCCTGCCGTCGACCCGCTGGACTCCGCCTCAACGCTAGTCGACCCGAGGATTCTCGGCGCCGAGCACTATCAGGTTTCCCGAGAGGTTCGCCGAGTCCTGCAGATCTTCAAGGACCTTCAGGACATCATTGCCATCCTCGGCATGGAAGAGCTCTCCGACGAGGACAAGGTCCTCGTGGGTCGTGCCAGGCGGCTACAACGCTTCCTCTCGCAGCCATTCTTCGTGGCGGAGAACTTCACCGGCACACCGGGGAAGTACGTCAGCACCGAAGACACTATTCGCGGCTTCAAAGAGATTCTCGACGGCAAGCACGACGACCTTCCCGAGCAAGCGTTCC